>DATMXV010000021.1:0-10661 GCA_035561335.1 Desulfitobacteriaceae bacterium | reverse complement strand
TTTTTTTACTCCGAATAAAAAAAGAAACGGAAAACCGTTTCTAATAGCTGGGATTAACGTCTTAAACCCAATTTATTAATAATTTCACGGTAACGATTAAAATCCATAGTTTTAAGATAATTAAGCATGCTCCGTCTTTGTCCGACCATTTTGAGCAAGCCCCGTCTGGAGTGATGATCTTTTTTATGAGTCTTAAAATGTTCCGTCAAGTACAAAATTCTGGCTGTTAATAAGGCAATTTGTACCTCCGGTGAGCCTGTATCGCCCTCATGCTGCTTATACTTGTTAATAATCTCCTGTTTAGCTTCACTTGTAAGCATTTTTATACCTCCATTTTTTTGATAATCACCAGTCGCCCAGGGCTGCGTCGGAGATTCACAGGCCGAGCAAACGGTTATTATTTTTAATGTTTTGATTCTACCACAAAAAAAGTAAATATGTAAAGCCTGGTTATAAGAAATGCCTTTTTGCCTGGACTTTATCCCGTTCAAGTTGTTTAATCAGTTCATCATCGTTGGAAAACCTGCGTTCGTCACGCAAACGGGCGGCAATATAAACATTTAACTTTTTCCCATAAAGATCGCCCTGATAATTAAAAAAATGCACTTCAACCGTAGAGTGGTAAATCTCATGAAAGGTTGGCTTCCTGCCAATATTCATCATGCCATAAAACCTCTTATTATCAAAATCCGCCCAGATAGCATATACTCCACACTTAGGTATTATCAAATCTTCTTCAGGCAAAACATTTGCTGTCGGATAACATAATAAACGGCCTCTTTGTTCGCCTCTGATAACTGTTCCGCTAAGGAGAGGGGCCCTTCCCAGCATTTTCCGGGCCAGATAGATATCCCCAAGTTCCAAAGCTTTTCTTATATGACTTGAAGATATTAAATGACCGTCAATCGATTGGGCCTGCAAGATACTTGTTTTAAAGCCATATTCATATCCCATTAGTCTTAAGTCCTCAGGTGTGCCCTGACCTTTTGCCCCAAAGGAATAGTTAAAGCCAACAAAAACATGGATAACCCCTAAAGGAAGCAAGGTCTCAATAATAAAATTTCTTGGTGAAGTTTTCGCTATTGATCTGGTGAATGGTAAAATATAGACTTGATCCACTCCAAGCTTTTCAAAAATTTCCAGTCTTTGTTCGATTGTTGTCAAAAGCTTAATATTTTTCTCCGGTTTAATAATTTTAAGAGGATGGGGATCAAACATCAGAATGCTCATAACGGCTTCCAAATGTCTGGCTTCAAATAATGCGCTTTCAAGTAAACGATGATGTCCGAGATGCACCCCGTCAAAATTGCCCAAAGCTATTATGCATGATCCGGTCTTTTTTTCAGGCAATCCCGTTCGAATTTGCACCTTTGCAAACCCCCTTAATTTAATGCATAATTCATAATGCATAATTGTGAATTATGATTTAGTGGAATCCGTACTTAATTATAAATTAGCTTTTGCTGGCTGATTATTAATTAAGAATTTGAGTTATTCGCTGCGTACTTTTGATTATGAATTATGAATTGTTAATTATGAATTTATTTGAGTACTTTGTGCGGATATAAACAGTTTTCCCGCCAAATACCAATACCCAGAAGTTCCTCACCTTTAAATACTTGAACCGGTGTTCCGTCATTCCCTGAAGGACCTATTACTTCATTCGCCCATGTAGGCAAACCATTGCAAAATGCTCTGGCCCTTTCAGGAAGTAAGTTTACTTTGGCTAAATCCAAACAATTCTTGATGGGGATCAGAAAAGAAGCGTCATCTTGTTCAGAGCATTGTCCGATCTCTTCCAAAGTCCAGCTTTCCAGGATTCCAAAAGGGCCTGATCGCAGACGGAGCAAATAAGACATGAAAGCCCCACAGCCTAAAGCCTCACCAAGATCATGACAAAGTGTTCTGATATAGGTCCCTTTTGAACACTCGATATCAAGCATGACTTTGGGATATTCACCGTCCAGCCAAAAAAGCAGCTTGATACAGGATATATTAACTGTCCTGGTCTTTCTGGCAATTTCCAAACCCTGGCGCGCATATTCATAAAGATGCTTTCCCTTGTGGCGCACTGAAGAATACATCGGCGGCAATTGTTGAATCAAACCGGTAAAACAGGGAATAATTTTTAACAGGTCAGTCTTTTTAAAAAAAGGCTGTCCGGTTTTAATAACTTCTCCATAACTATCCTGGGTATCTGTAGTAATACCAAAGGTAATTTCCGCCCGGTATAACTTATCTTGCCGGGAAAGATATTCAGCAATCCTAGTTGCTTTCCCTACACAAACCGGCAAAACACCGCTTACACCCGGGTCCAGGGTCCCAATATGGCCGACTTTGGCAGTATGCAAAATTTTTTTAAGCCATACTACTACATCAGAAGAGGTCATACCCGGAGGTTTAAGGACATTAATTACTCCGTTCAACTAATACCTCCTGAACAGTTTTTAATACAAGTGTTTGCGCCTCGGCAAGTGAAAATTTAAGGGAGCAGCCCGCGGCCTTCTTATGTCCTCCCCCCTGAAGCTTAACTGCCACATCATTGCAATTAAACCATACGTTGGACCGAAAAACCACCTTAATATCCAGGTTATCGCGTTCCCTGATTAAGATGGCAACCTCGACCCCTTCGATTGAGCGGGCATGATTTACCAGACCTTCACTTAATTCATCTCCCGCCCCACACTCTAAAAAGTCTTGATTGCTTAAAGTGATAAGGGCAATTTGTCCGTCAGAAAAGAATTGGAGACTTGCCAGGGCCCTTTGCAGTAACTTGATATATGCTAACGGCTTTTGATCAAACAAATACCTGTGAATTGATGCTGTATCAATTCCCTGATCAATCAACTCTGCTGCTATGCAATGGGTTTTTGCTGTGGTATTGCTATATTGGAAAGACCCGGAATCAGTTACAATGGCAGCATACAGATTAGTGGCAATTTCCTTATCAAGATTCACGCCCATTTCTTGAAGTAAATAAAAAACTAATTCCCCGCAGGCACTAGCTTGAGAATCAATACAATTGATATGCCCGAAATTGCCGTTGGAAATATGATGGTCCAGATTGAGCAATATACTATTTGCCGGAAGATCTTCTTTTGAGATATGCACCCTCTCAATATCCGTACAATCGACAAAAATCAAGACCCTCGGCCAGTTCACCGGTAAGACATTCTTAATCCGCTCAGCCCCCGGTAAAAAAGTCAAATTCGCCGGTATTGGATCAGCATTAAAATAATATACTTTTTTATTCAATTTTTCTAACCCTAAACCTAACGCCAGGATTGAACCTATACAATCCCCATCCGGAGAAACATGGGAGAAAAGCGCCACCTTTGACGCTTTTCTTAGTTTAGCAATCATCACAGATAATTGATTACCCATTAGAGTTATCATCTCCACCCATTGTCTTGGAAAGTTCCACACCTTTTAGAAGCTTGGCAATCTGGGCACCGTGTTCGATAGAAGGATCATATTTAAAAACAATTTCCGGGACAAATCGCAGCCGGATGCGTTGACCAATTTCCCTGCGGACAAATCCAACTGCACTATTCAGTCCGTCAAGTGTTTTCCTACGTTGTTCTTCATCGCCTAAAACGCTGACAAATACCTTGGCATGCCCTAAATCTTCTGCGACTTCAACAGCTGTTACAGTTACGAAACCGATCCGGGGATCCTTGAGTTCCTCTCTGATCATCCGGGAAATCTCTGCCTTTAAATTCTCCGCTAAACGACTGACCCGATGTTTTGTCATATGCCCAACCCTCCAAGACCGGTTTTTCTAGAGTTGTCTTTTTACTTCTTCCAGGATATAAGCTTCAATGACATCATCCTCTTTAATATCATTGAATCTTTCAATACCTATTCCAAATTCATATCCTTCAAGCACTTCTTTGACATCGTCTTTGAATCTCCTCAGGGACTCAATATTACCTTCGTAAATTACTATACCGTCACGAATTACCCTGATTTTCGAAGTCCGGGTAATTTTACCCTCGGTAACAAAACTTCCTGCAATATTTCCGGCTTTAGGAACTTTAAAAACCTGCCGGACTTTAGCTTTACCAAGAACAACTTCCTGATATTCCGGTTCCAGGAGGCCTGTCATTGCGGCCTTAACATCTTCAATGGCATCATAGATAACCCTGTAGAGACGGATATCAACACCCTGGATTTCAGCTGTAGCCTTGGTATTTGAATCAGGCCTGACATTAAAGCCCAGAATAATGGCATTGGATGCTGCTGCCAGCATAACGTCGGTCTCCGTAATTGCTCCGACCCCGCCATGAATTGGATTAACCCGGACTTCGGCAGTCGAAAGGCGCAGCAGGGACTGCTGAAGGGCCTCTACCGATCCATGGACATCAGCCTTGATTATAATATTTAATTCTTTGACTTCGCCTTCTTTAATCCGTTCAAATAAATCTTCTAAACTGATTTTTACATTTTGCTTTGCTTCCAGAGCTTTTCTTTCATTCGCGCGGGCAGTAATAATCTGGCGGGCAAGTTTTTCATCAGCAACAACGTCAAAGGTATCCCCGGCTCCAGGGACTTCAGATAAGCCTTGTACTTCCACCGGCATGGAAGGACCGGCTTTTTTGACACGCCTCCCCTTATCATCCACCATTGCCCGAATTCTGCCAAAGGCACACCCGGCCACGATCACATCTCCGACTTTTAGTGTTCCTTTGGCTACTAATACTGTGGCGACCGGACCCTTGCCTTTGTCTAATTCAGCTTCAACTATACTGCCGGTTGCCGGACGGTTGGGATTGGCTTTTAATTCTCTAACTTCGGCCACTAATAAAATCATTTCCAAAAGCTGCTCTATATTATACTTTGTCTTGGCAGAAACCGGAACAGCAATCGTATCTCCGCCCCATTCCTCTACTACCAATCCGTATTCCGTCAATTCCTGTTTAACTCTTTCAGGCAGAGCATTTTCCTTGTCAATTTTATTAATCGCAACGATAATCGGAACATCGGCTGCTTTGGCATGATTAATTGCCTCAATTGTTTGCGGCATCACACCATCGTCAGCGGCTACTACCAATACAGCAATATCGGTAATTTGAGCCCCGCGGGCCCGCATAGCTGTAAAAGCTTCATGACCCGGCGTATCCAAAAAGGTTATTTTCTGGCCCTTAATTTCCACTTGATAGGCTCCGATATGTTGAGTTATCCCGCCGGCTTCTGATGCTGTAACTTTAGTTGTGCGGATAGCATCAAGCAGAGAGGTTTTCCCATGATCGACATGACCCATTACTGTAACTACAGGAGGCCGGGGGTTCAGAGTTTCCTCAGGATCTACTATTTCCTCAACCACTGCCTTGGATTTCTCTATCTTAACCTCTGCTGTAACTCCCATTTCACCGGCTATAATGATCGCAGTCTCAGCGTCCAATTCCTGATTAATGGTAGCCATAACACCAAGTTTCATTAACTTAACAATGACTTCACTGGCTTTCTTACTCATTTTGGAGGCTAAATCCTGCACAGAAATACTTTCCGATATCACAATATTCTTGGGGGTACTATCCTTAACTTCTTTTACTTCTTTTACTTCTTTTACCGGAGTCTTAAAATTACGTTTTTGGGGAGAACGTAATTCTTTTTCTATCTCATTTTTCTTATCAAAAACCTTTTTATCCTGAGCTTTTTTGAGCCCGGGAACTTGTCGTTTAGAAGGCTGTTCCAGGGAAGAAGTAGTTGGCGGCGCCGGTATTGTCGGCGGTCTTTGTCCTGGTACCCTTTGTCCCATACCGGGACGCGGACCCACCGGCCTGGTTCCTAGAGGTGCACGCTGCCCTTGCGGCCGTCCTTCCATACCGGGACGCGGACCCATTGGACCGCCTCCCATAGGCGGCCGCGGCCTCAGCGGTCTGCCTGCAGCATCTTGACGCGGTCCCTGTAACCTGCCTTCCATTCCCGGACGGGGACCTACCAGCCTGCCTTCGCCCTCATGACGAGGCCGTGGGGGCCGTCCCTCTGTTCCAGGACGCGGGCCCCCTGGTCCGCCTCCCATAGGGGGACGCGGCCCTTGCGGCCGTCTTTCAGCACCTGGACGCAAACCCGTCTGCCCACCCATGGGGGCACGCTGTCCCTGCGGCCGTCTTTCAGCACCTGGACGCAAACCCATCTGCCCGCCTCCCATGGGGGGACGCGGCCCTTGCGGCCGTCCTTCAGTGCCGGGACGCGGACCCGTTTGCCCGCCTCCCATAGGGGGGCGCGGCCCTTGCGGCCGTCCTTCAGTACCGGGACGCGGACCCGTTTGCCCGCCTCCCATAGGGGGGCGCGGCCCTTGCGGCCGTCCTTCAGTACCGGGACGCGGACCCGTTTGCCCGCCTCCCATAGGGGCACGTGGTCTCGGCGGTCTGCCTTCCGCATCCTGATGCGGTCCTTGTGACCTGCCCTCCATTTCCGGACGGGGAGCCACCGGCCTGCCTTCGGTATCCGGTCGCAGCCGTTGGGATTTTCCTTCTTTATTAAGCTGTGAACTTGATTCCTCAGGAATATTTATCTTACCAGGAGCTAAAGTGTGGGGTTCTGGCTTTTCAGCGACCAACTCCCTTCCCTTGGAATCAGACAATTGGGCACGAAGTCTATCTGCATCAGCTTTTTCCACAGTACTTAAATGATTTTTTACCTCTACCCCCAGAGCCTCGAGATTTGCCATTACATCCTTGCTACTTATGTTTAATTCTTTTGCCAATTCATGAACACGACTGTTTGTCATCAAACCACCCCCACATACTTAAACACCGAGTATAATTCCCAGCAATCAACCCCTTGCCTTTAAAATCGCCTTGGCAAACCCATCATCCATTACCAGGATAACCGAACGCGGTGAAAGACCAAGAGCTATTCCTAATTCATTCTTAGTACCAAAAACAATAATTGGTATTTTCAAATCATGTGCCCATTGCTCATATTTCTTTTGAACATTTGGAGCATCCTCAGCCAAAATCAGCAGTTGTCCTTTGTTTTTCTTTAACATAGCTTCAACCTGGGATTCTCCGGAAATTATTTTTCCTGCGCGCCGGGCCATTCCGAGATAAGATAAAATTCGAACTATCACGAAGTTATCAACTTCTGTCCGAGGTTTTCAAAAAATTCCGGGGCTACATCTATTCCGAAAGCCTTTTGCAACCTATGCGTTTTCGAAGCGATTTGTAAGCAGTCAACCTGAGGACACAAATAGGCGCCCCGCCCATTCTTCTTCCCTGTAGGATCTATTTCCACAATACCTTCCGGAGTTCTGACAATCCGAATCAATTCTTTTTTGGGAAGCATCTGTTGACAACCCAGACACATCCGCATTGGAATTTTGCGTGTCTTCATTCCTTACCCCTTACTTTTCTTCTTTTTCCCGGTTTTTTTATCATTAATAGTTTTATTTTCGTTCTGTTCAAAATACTCAAGCAGTTCTTCATTTGAATTATTCTCTATTGATTCTGTATCAGTCCCATTTTGTTCATATCCATCATATTCGTCATACGGATCAAGATCATCATATTCGTCATAATTTTCTTCTTCGTCATATTCAGCATACTGATCATATTCGTCATAATTTTCTTCGTCATAATTTTCTTCTTCATCATATTCAGCATATTCATCATATTCATCTTCAGAATAGTATTGTTCCTCCGGCGAAATAAGGTTTTGGGCAAGAGCCTGTGATTCACTTTTTATGTCAATTTTCCAACCCGTTAATTTAGCTGCCAGACGGGCATTTTGTCCCTCTTTCCCAATTGCCAAAGAAAGCTGGTAATCCGGCACCACCACCAAGGCTATTTTTTCATCTGACTTGGGATAGACACCTATTACTTTGGCCGGGGAAAGGGCATTGGCAACAAATTCCCTGCTATCCAGGGAATAGTTTACGATATCAATCTTCTCTCCTTTAAGCTCAGTAACAATCGCCTGGACCCTGTTTCCCTTAGGACCAACACATGCCCCCACCGGATCAACATTGGGTTCACGGGAATATACAGCTATTTTGGAACGGGCCCCGGCTTCCCGGGAAACCCCTTTTATTTCAACAGTTCCGTCATGGATCTCCGGAACCTCCAATTCAAACAGACGTTTAATAAGTCCCGGATGTGTCCTTGATAACATTATCTGCGGACCTTTAGTAGTTTTCTTTACCTCGACAACAAATGTCTTAATACGTTCAAATGGCTGATAGGTTTCTCCCGGTATTTGTTCTTGGGCTGCAAGTACTGCCTCTACTTTACCCAGGTCAACTATTACATTTTTTTGTTCATAACGCTGAACTACCCCTGTAACAATATCACCTTCCCGATTAATATATTCATCATAAATCATTCCCCGCTCAGCTTCCCGAATACGTTGAACTACAACTTGTTTGGCAGTCTGGGCAGCAATCCGTCCAAAATCACGTGGAGTCACTTCATTTTCCAGAATATCATTAATATTGTAGTTTGGATTTATTTCTTGAGCCTCTGCCAAACTAATTTGTGTTCGGGGGTCCTCGACATTCTCAACAATTGTTTTCCGGGCAAAAACTTTAAATTCCCCACTAAGCCGGTCAATATGAACCCGAACGTTCTGCAGAGATGCAAAATTTTTCTTATAAGCGGAGATGAGAGCAGCCTCGATAGCTTCAAAAAGAACCTCGGAAGATATGCCCCGTTCTTTTTCCAGCTCATGAAGGGCCTCGATAAACTCCATATTCATTATACTACTTTCCCCCTTGTGTACCGCAATTCATAATTTATACTGGACATTCAGCCTGAGAGAAGATGTTAAAACTCTATAGCAAGATGTGCTTTTTTTACAACACTACGGGGAATGGCCATTCTTGTTCCTTCATATTCAAGTATGATTTCACCATCTTCCAAACCAATAAGATAACCACTGAATTCCTGATAGCCTTTATATAATTTGTTTGTTTTTACGGTTATTAATTCTCCTTGAAAACGCTGGAAATCTTCGCTTTTCTTTAACGGCCTTTCCAAGCCTGGTGAAGAAACCTCCAGGGTGTAAGTCTGCCGGATAATATCTGAAGCATCCAGCAATTCGCTGACTGCATGACTAACACCGGAGCAATCATCAATGTCAATCCCGCCATCCTTATCAATAAAAAGACGTAAATACCAGTGTACACCTTCTTTTAGATATTCAACATCAACTAACTCCAGGTCTTTCTCTTTAATTAAAGGTTCAACAAGTACTCTCACCCGTTGTTCTATACTTTGATTCATCAACATTCTCTCCTTAATAATCAGAAGTTAGAAATAGGGTCATTTTTTCGGGCTGAGATGCAATTTAGAAAAAGTATAAATGAAAGAGTGGGTGACAACCCACTCTTTCCAGTCCAAACAAAATTTCTTATATTAATATATCATATTCATGGTCCTATTGCAACTATTTGTATAATGTATAATTATTAATTATATGTCATATTCGTTTACCAAAAGACCATAGTCCCGAACGCCTACGCTACCGCCTGTGGCTTCTGCCATGAGGTCATGCAGAAGAAGAATTTTTTCTTGGCTGAATTTAATCATTTCGCAAGCGCCATAAATACCGGCTTATATCTCTTAAGAATCCGAGCAGCGATAATGTCAATCTTTTCGTCATCCGTAAGTTCAATATCGGAGTCGGAATCCACGTCGACCATCCGGTACTTTGGCTTATTATTCTTGAAAATGACAACCTCACCGTTCTTATCGACCAGTCGGGCAACTTTGGAAAAGTTCTGATTCGCCTCTGTAATCGAGACGATGTTGTTGCTATCAATTTTCATTTGAGTCACCTCTGACAATATTATATGCCATTATCGGTAAAATCAACCTATAATTTATAGGATTCTGTCCTCAAATCATTCTGTAAGCAGCTTCATCCATTAAGGCCTCATCGGGACAAATCATGACCATCTGCTCAACAGGCCTGCAAAACAGATGGTTTTCGTTAGACAATAAAAAAGCAGCTATATTCGACTGCTTGAATATTATATTCCTAACCGTTCACGTAAGGCCTCCTGTAAAACCTGTGAAAAATTAACTCCGGCTTTTTCAGCTACAGTATTTAGCCATGCAGGAATTGTAAGGGTCTTCTTAATCGCTTTGTTGCCGTGTTTCTGGGCATATTCGTCCAAATCAATACAGATTAAATTAACAAACCCGTCATTATATTCGAGCTTAACTTTTGTAATATCGGAAGAGTCAGGCAAGGTTTCGTTATCTTGTACACAGGACAATAACCATCCAGCAGATGCTTCTACGGCCATTTCCAATGCTTCCGAAATAGAATCACCTTCAGTCACACAGCCTGGTAAATCCGGAAAAACAACTGTAAAACCACCTTCTTCACAGGGATAAAAGCAAGCTGGATAAACAAGTTTCATAAACAATCTCCTTTCTGTAATATTATATTTGTTATATTATAATCCTTTTTGAGGGGGGTTTATTTCAGCCCCGCCTGTTTCAGGATTGAGTTCAATGTTTTGATTTTTAAGTCTTTATCGTGGAATGGGATTGAGACTTTTCCGGGCTTGGTTGGGTGTTTGTAGTAATAGTGTGAACCGTTTGTATAAGCGTATCTCCAACCATCTTGTTTGATTATTTTTTCTATCTCCCGGAATTTTATTTGCTGTGTTTCTCCTCTCTACGATTTAATCATAATACGTATTATAC
>DATMXV010000020.1:0-5288 GCA_035561335.1 Desulfitobacteriaceae bacterium | reverse complement strand
TATTTGTTCTTTGCTTTAAAAATTGTTCAGAATTTTAATCTTGAGACATTTCTTGCCGCGTTATTTTTAACTATGCTTTTCATGGTTTGTTATAGTTTAATTCGGGGCGGAATAAGTAAGCTTTTGGAAAAATCCGGTTTTCTCATAGAGAAGCAATATTTTAAACGAAGAGTTCTTAAGTTAAATGAAAGTTTAGCTTCTATTAATGAAGAGTATCAAATTTTGGAAGGGATGGTTAAGAGCCTGAAAATTGAGGGGGCTCTGATAATTATTGAAGATAGTAACAGAGGATATAGCAAGAAAGCAGTAGGAAGGTTCCTGGAAAAGCCCAATGAACAAATAAAGCTGGAGCAATTTTTTCGCACTGATCAAAGAATTAACCTGGCGGCCAGAATACTTGCGGATGATTTTCCTGCTGAGATCTATATTCCCTTTAGTTCTGAGGAATTTGCTTGTGGAATATTTATCGGTCACCGGCATTCGCAAGTTAAATTTGAACCTGATGAACTGCCGATAATCACTTTGATAGCCAGTCAATTGGCGCAACGTCTGAAGATAGTGTTTGAAATAAAAGAATTGTCCAAAGAAATCAAATTGCTGACCCAAGTCTCCCAGGAATCCCAACGAAGAAACCAAGGGCTTCAAGGAATAACTACGTCTTTGTTCCGGAACCTGGAAAAAGAACGGAAGTTTATTGCTTGTGAGATTCATGACGGACCATTACAATTGGGCTTGGATTTGAAAAGATGGCTGAAATACATTATTGAAGAGGGTAAGGCTAATAATGAAACTGAAAAGGCTATCTTGTACATGCAGGAGTTGGTTGAGGACTTAAATTTTGAACTGCGCTTAATATCCAATAATTTACGTCCCCCAACCTTAACTGATTTAGGACTTTTTCCGGCAATTGAATTAATGTGTAAAGAAATTATGCTTAAGGAGTTATTGTTGATTTCCCTGGAAATGGTAGATGTTGACAGGGAGGAGCGTTTTTCGGAAGAAGTGGAGTTAGCAGCTTACCGCTTCTTGCAGGAAGGCATTATGAATGCTGTTAAACACTCAGGTTCCAGTAAGTTAAAAATTCACATTTTCATGAACGAATCTGTAATTGAATTAACTGTGAGTGATTCCGGTAAAGGTTTTGATACCAGTGAGATCGAGAATTGGTCTTTAACCGGCGCTCATTTTGGAATAATAGGAATGAAAGAAAGAATAGAAAGCTTAGGTGGTAATTTTCAGATCATCTCAGCAATTCATCGGGGAACAATGCTTAAAGCTTCTATTCCTTTAATTCAGGTATAAGCCCGGTAATTTTTCGTTTAGCAGAGGAGGAAGAAATAGGAGTGCCCAGTAATTCCGGTGAATTGGAGAGAATAAAAGTATTAGTGGTTGATGATAAAACTTTGTTTGCTCAGGGAACAGTCTCTTTACTCGGTATTGAACCTTGTATTTCAGTGGTGGGGGTAGCGGCAAACGGAACTGAGTGCCTGGAACTTGTCAGAGGCAAGATGCCTGATGTCGTATTATTGGATATAAATCTCCTGGACAATAATGGAGTAAGTCAAATAGACGAAATAAAAAAAGTACGACCTGAAGCAAAAATCATTATTATGACGGGACAAAACCTGCAGGATTACGTCTCTTTGCCGAAAAGTAAAGGTGCGGACGGGATTTTGCTTAAAGACTCGTCTTTTAAGGAAATGACTCAGTCGATATTTAAAGTTTATAAAGGGGGTATCAGTTTTCCGCAAAGATCAGAGACTTCCCTGCAATCTTTAAAAATCGGCACTGGATTACCCATTTCGCTGAAGCTTAAAAACATAAAAAAGAAACTGCTTAGTACCAGGGAAATTGAAATAATTGAATTGGTAGCGAAAGGTTTTCATAATAAAGAAATTGCCGCAAAGCTAGGCATAAAAGTTCGGACAGTGGACCTGCATGTGAGAAATATTCTTGCCAAATTAGGCGTAAGTACACGCTTTGAAGCTGTCTTGTTATGGACATATGTTGATAAGGATTGGTTTTTAGAGAGCTGAGCAATTATTTTTGAATAACAGGGAATAAATTTATTATTTTAGCGTATAAGGACGGGGGTAGATAATCACTCGCGTCCTTTAGAATTATTAAGCTTAACCTATAAATATTTTATTTAAGGGGGCTGCTTTTAATGGAGCGAAGACTGCGCTATATATGGTGGATAGTACTGGTTATTCTGATTATTGGGGCAATATGGAAGCTCTTTTTGCCGCATGGTTCCAAAGCTTATCTTGAAAAGGCAGATGTTGACAGAGAGATTGTTGTTTATATCGCCGGGGCGGTAGAGAAATCCGGTTTACTGAGGTTAGCAGTTGGTTCACGCTTGGACGATGCCTTAAAACAGGGACACCTCTTACCGGAGGCCGATTTGGCGGGGATAAATCCGGCGGAAAAATTAAAAGACGGACAAATGATCATGATTCCCTATAAAGAAGAAAACCAAAATGATTCAGATCTTCAAAATACCGGGGAATCAAGTGCTGATAAAACGGACCAAACTGCTGCTAAAACGAGCCAAACCAATGTTGTCTCAAGCGGGAAAATAAATATTAATACGGCCGGGGCGGCAGAACTGGAAAAATTACCGGGGGTTGGGCCGGCTATAGCGCAACGGATCATTCAATACCGTACAGAAAACGGTCCCTTTTCTCAACCGGAAGATTTACTGAATGTTTCCGGAATTGGCCCTAAAAAATACGAAAACATGAGTGCCCAAGTTACGGTTAAGCCATGAGGGACCCATGGACGGGAAGAGTATTTGCCTTGGTGGTTGGGGGCGCCGGCGGGGTTTTTATAGACAAACCGGCGGGATTCTGGGTTTTAGGCATCTTAAGTTTAGTGCTTGTCCGGATCTGGTTTTGGAAACCTCAGGATTTTTGGGGACATATTTTCAAACCGGAATTTTTGTTAATCGGGGCAGGAGTTTTTGTTGGGTTTGCTTACGGAATAATGGCCCAGCCTGAATTACCAAAATCGTTGTATATAAAATATCTTCAACTTAGCGGCACTTTGCTTGATTGGAAGCAAACACCTGAAAAAGCTTCCGGCCTTTTTAAAATTGGAGAGGGGAGCGGTGACGAGGAAATTCTGGCCGGGATCCGGGGACAGACATACCGTTTAATAGTTTATCCGGATAAACAAGGGCAGTTGCCTGCCGGTTGGGAACAAGTGCAACCGGGGGATTATCTGAACTTTGGGACCAGGTTGGAACGGCCTAAATCTCCCGGCACCCCAGGCAGTTATGATTTTCAGCTTTACAATGCTGTCAGAGGCTTGGATGGAACCTTGACTGCCCAGGGTGAAGTAACGATAGCGGCTCAGGGAACACCTCCTTTACCCTGGTTGATCAGGAAACAGGTTAAAAAGGTTCTAAGTATTTGGGACCAAAGTGAAACAGGTGTTTTGGAAGGGATTGTTTTTGGGGACCCAAGTGGAATTACTCCTGATCTTCAGGAACGATACAGGGTTACGGGAGTTTTACATATTTTTGCCGCTTCCGGCTCAAATGTTGTTTTCGTTCTGGGTTTGCTTTGGTTATTGACCGGTCCGCTGCCATTAAGGTTACGGGTTATCTTATGCACCGCTGGGCTTATCACTTATGCCGCCTTATGCGGAGGAAATTTTCCGATTCTCAGAGCAACGATCCTGGGAACGGCTGTCTTATGGGGTCGGCTTGGTTATGGACGAGTTCCCATGTTGCGCTGGTTGATGATAGCGGCTTTTATGTTATTTATGCAAAATCCCCTCGTCTTCAAAGATCTTGGCTTTCAATTATCGTTTATGGCTGCCTGGGGAATTATTGTGCTTAGTCCCAAAATTCGGGGTTGGCGAGTGTTCAAGCGCATTCCAGGCCTTTTAAGCTTGGCCCTCAGCGGGACATTGGCAGCGCAAATTGCCATCTTACCCTTATTAATTACGGTTTTTCACCGCTTATCCCTGATTAGTTTAATAGCAAATTTGCTTATAATGCTGATTGTGGGCATTATTTTTGAATTAGGGTTAGTTGCTGTAATTCTTTCTTTTGTGCCTGAACTTGCCGCTCCTTTGTTCCAGGTTTCTCTCTGGTTGCTCGAACTGACAAATACTGTTTTAGCACGCTTGGCCTTATTACCCTGGGCAGAGGTTTTCGTACTTCAACCGGGACCTGTATTTTGGCTAAGCTGGTATGGCGGCATCAGTATCTGGTTATTAGGGTGGGACCGGTTTTCTTTTAGCGTCAAGGTTTATTTGAGAAGGTTTTGGCATTGGCTGTTATTTAACCGTTTTCAAGGCTTATATCCAGGTTTTCTGAAGCGATTCATCAATCTTAATCAGGAAAAGTTTCTGAAGAGGGACTTTGAATATTTACCCTTAAGCAGGAAACAGGTATCCTGGTTGTTTATGGCTTTTTTAGCAATATTACTTTGGAGTCCCTGGAACGAAAGCAAAGCCCTGGAAGTAACTTTTTTGGATATCGGACAGGGGGACTCAATAATTATCCAAACCCCTGAACGGCATACTGTATTATTAGACGCCGGCCCTTGTAATGAATGGTTTGATAGCGGAGAAAAAATTATTGTTCCCTACCTGCTCCAAAATGGGGTGAAAAATTTGGATGCTGTGATAATTACCCATGAGCATCTTGATCATTTGGGCGGCGCCCAGACCGTGCTGGAAAACATTCCTGCTGACTGGATTGGGGTGCCGGCCGTAGGAGAAAAACTTTTAACCTGGAATGCTCAGTTTATTGCCGATTATTTAAATTCTTCCGGGAGGTTACGAGTGATGCAAAGCGGGGACAGGGTCATTCTGGATTCAGGTGTTTTTCTCGACGTCTTGGCTCCGGTAAAAATACTTGAAGGTACTCATTCTGATCCGAACAATAATTCCCTGGTGATGAAACTTAATTACCAGGATAAAAGTATTTTACTGTCAGGCGATATGGAATTGGAAGAGATGCAGGAAATTGCTTCAGCCGGGTTGGATTATAGGGCGGATTTTTACAAGCAGCCTCATCATGGCAGCGTGTTTTCGTTTGATGAATTATGGCTGGACGGTATTGATCCGCAAGCAGTCATAATTTCTGTCGGCAAGAATAACTTTGGGCATCCGTCACCGGAGGTTTTAGAATATTGGGCTGAACGCCAGGTACCTGTCTACAGAACCGATGAAGATGGGACGATTAAATTGCGAATTGATCGAGGGGGAGCCGAATTGATTCCGGGAAGAGCGGAAAGTGACTCATAATATGGATAATCGGATTAATAATATAG
>DATMXV010000019.1:0-3338 GCA_035561335.1 Desulfitobacteriaceae bacterium | reverse complement strand
TTAGTAAACAAATAAACCTAAGGAACCACATACCCTTTTCCGGGGTTGCAGGTTCCTTTATTAAATTAGGAAGTTGACTAAATTCTGTTGATTTTATCATTGAGAAAATCTTCTAGCTGGACATTGAAGTAATCGCATATCAAAAAAATGTTATTATCCGCGACAGATTTGTCCCCTGGTCAGCTCTGCGATATATCTTGTAGACTGGAACAAGAGATAAATATTATCAACGTTCCTATGGTGGATATATTTTGAGAATATACTATGCACAAGGAGTATAAACACTTTAAGCGTATTAAATGGGTATCTCTGAAAGGCGATTTTTTGAGCCGCTGTGGTGTGCTTTGGCCGTATGTGGCTAATACGCAAAGAAGACAAAAAAATAAAAAACCTTGAAACGTTTTTATACAAGCTAAGTCTTATGGGCAGGAGGTGAGAAAGTGACGGACTTCGGAGAAATATATACAGAATACTTTACTGGTGTATATAAATATGTGCTGACCCTATGCCGGGACGAGGCCATTGCGGAGGAGGTTACGCAGGAAACTTTTTTCCAAGCCCTGCGGCATATCGATCGGTTCAATGGAAGCTGCAAATTATACGTGTGGCTTTGTCAGATCGCTAAAAATACATACTTCTTACTCTCCAAGAAACAAAAGCGGATGGCTCTGGATATAGATGCGGATTTCCCGGATACAGCATCAGACTTGGAAAAAGACTACTTTGACAAAGAAACGGCAAGGCGATTACACATTCTGCTTCATAATCTGAATGAGCCATACAAAGAGGTCTTTACTTTACGGGTATTCGGAGAACTGCCATTTTCTCAAATCGGTGAGTTATTCGGGAAAACCGCTAGTTGGGCAAGACTGATTTTTTACAGGGCCAAAAAACAATTACAGGAGGCAATGAAATGAAAATATCTTGTGAAATTATTAAGGATTTGTTGCCGTTGTATCACGATGGCGTTTGCAGTAACGACAGTAAAACGATAGTTGAAGAACATCTTGCTTATTGTGATAGCTGCAAAGCCGAGCTGCAAGCAATGGAAGATACTTTATTCGTTAACAATGCAGAACAGAATTTGCATGAGGCCGAGGCGGTAAAAAAACTGTCAAAGAGGTGGAAAAAAGGAATGGTAAGATCGTTGCTGAAAGGCATTTTAATCACTGTTGTAATCATTGCCCTTGTTGCCATTGTTCTTTATTGCTTTATGGGCATCAGATTTGTACCCAAACCCTATTGATTGGAGGAAAATAATTTGAACCACTACATTTTAACAGCAGAGCATATCCAAAAAAAGTACAACGGGAATACAGTTTTGCGGGATGTTTCCATTCATATTAAAAAAGGCGAAATTTACGGCTTGATTGGTAAAAACGGTTCCGGGAAAACGACCCTGTTTCGTATTCTGACAGGACTTATTCCAAGATATAACGGAATAGTTTCCGTTGGAGAAGCTGGCGTTCAAAAATGCAAGGTTTCTGCGGTTATTAACTCTCCGTCGTTATTCCTTAATTTGAGTGCCTTTGAAAACATGAAAGCGCAAGCCTTCCTGTTGGGAATGCGCGATGACAGCCGGATTGAACAGGCACTGAAAACTGTTGGATTAGAGGACTGTAATAACAAGCTGGCGAGGGATTTTTCACAAGGTATGACGCAAAGATTGAAATTGGGAATGGCACTGCTGGAGAACCCGGATATTCTTATTTTAGACGAACCTGTTAATGGACTTGACCCCGATGGTATTGCAGAGTTGCGGGAACTGCTGCTCCACTTAAATCATGCCAGCGAAATGACAATTTTGATTTCCAGCCATATTCTAAGCGAACTGGAACAAGTAGCCACTTGCTTTGCTATTTTACATGACGGAGAAATCGCTAAAGAGGTATTTATCCAAGACATTCTTCAAAGCGGGACTACTTTAGAAAAACTCTATATGCAGTCTACCAAAGGGGGAAAACAGGGATGACGAATATATGGAGAAGTGACCTTTACAGAATGGGAAAAAGCAAACTGCTTTATGGTATTGCGGCGTTTACATGTATCATCGCTTTCTTGCTTATAATGCTCATGCGGCAGGATATACGTTTGGGTATTTCTATTTTCGGGGAATTAACGGCATTCAAAGAAATCGACGATATTATTCAAATTGGCATAGCGTATCAAAAAGGATTGGGGATTCTTGTTGCCATTCTGATTTCCGTTTTTATCGGTCAGGAATACCAATGGCAAACATGGCAACAGAAATGGTTGACAAGCAAAAACCGCATTTTTATTTATCTATCAAAAGCAGTGCTTTCGTCGGTGGTGGCCTCTGCAATCTTCCTGATTTTTCAAATCGTTGCGCTTCTTAGTTCCGGTCGGATACAGGAAATGTTGACGCCGGATTATGCAGGCATGATGATAAGCGGCTTTTTTATTTACGCCGCATTGGGATCTATGATCTGTTTACTTGCCATGTTGGTTAAAAGCAGTACGGTATCAATTATTGTTTGCCTTGGCTATGTGTTGTTCAGCGAAACACTGGTATCCGTGATAAGAAACTTAAGCAGTTTCTCCGATACGGCTGCAAGGCTTGTTGAGAGGGTTGTACATCATTCAATATACGGTATGTCGTCGATTGTTTTGGGAGCATCGGTTTCAACAGGCCTCGCAATAACCATTTTGATAAATTCGCTTGCAATCATGCTTTTATCTACTACGATTGGATTGTTTCTTTTTCGGAAGTACGAATTATAAAATTATGACATCAAAGCATCTTTTTGTTGTGTCCTGAAAAGCACTATCCGGTGGTTTAAAATAAAAAAGATTGAATTCACACCCTGATCTACCCTCGTTCGGCAGACGGTTTAGTAAAACATCAGATTCCTTAGGTATTATTTCCTGCATCGAATAATTACGTTCCTTTTAGCTATTGAATTTAATCAATGGCTTCTTCTCTGTCTATGAACCTCATGAATCTCTAGTTCTAGATATTATACGCCGTGCTCCTTTTTTGTGCATAAATAGTTGGCCATAAATCCATCATAATAATTTACTTGTTCGATATTAAAACCTGCTCTCTTGAGTAACCCTTCCATTATCCAATCAAGTGTTGAAAATTCATTTTTAATGTGAATTTCTGTTTCTTCTGCGATCTTTTATCCAGCAACTTTCCTAAGTTCAGAGATGATTTCCTGAAAATATCCATCGTTTGATTCATATAAGACCCTGTTCTCAAATTCCGCATAATTTCACTATCTACCAAAATGAGTTCTTTTTCAGAAATAACTATTATATTTGCTTCCGAAATTCCCTGTTGATATTTTGCTAACTGTATTACAAAGGTTGTATTC
>DATMXV010000018.1:0-32422 GCA_035561335.1 Desulfitobacteriaceae bacterium | reverse complement strand
TCAATTTTTGATTTTTGCATACAAATAAGGCTCTGCAGTTTTCCATCTTAGGAATTCCTTGGAGCGCTAATTTACTTTACTACAGAAATCAGTTTCCGTCAAAGCTGGAAAACCGCTATTTAGGAGCATAAAAAGTAATTTTCTGAATTGTTTGAATATTCTCTCTATATTCCTTGCTTTTTCATTTCAATATGCCAGTCCTAAAAAAACAGGACTCCTGCAGAAAAATTCATGACCCCATTACTGCAGGAATATATACTCTTTCCATCGAATTGAGAAATAATTGTCAATTTTAATGGAAAGAAGGGGTAGGATGAGAAAAATATGGGGAATTTACATATTTGTTATCTTTGTCAGTCTATTCGCAGGCAGTACTGCGGTTATGGCCTCTCCGGCTACATATGTCGTAAAAACAGGAGACTGTTTGTGGTCAATCGCAAAGGCGAATGGAATAAGTGTTAATTCAATTAAACAGTTAAATGGACTGAACTCTGATCTCATATATGTCGGTCAAGTCCTCACTCTAAGCAATCCGGCGCCTGAACAGACTGTACCCTCCAGTCCGACAGCAGAACAGACTGCACCCTCCGGTCCGGCAGTTGTTTCACAATCCGCATATATTATTCAACCAGGGGACAGCCTGTGGTCCATAGCTCAAAAGTTCGGCACTACAGTTGATTATCTCAAAGTCACCAACAACCTGGCCGATGATACCATTTATCCGGGAAACACTTTACTGGTCCGCAGTCCATTAGTCAGTACAAACATCTCAAGATCAGGTAACGTCAGTATCAAGGGAACAAGCGTTGTTGCCAAAGCAGAGCAATATCTGGGATCACCATATCTGTATGGGGGAACTTCTCCCGCTGGGTTTGACTGCTCCGGATTTACACAATTCATTTACCGTCAATTCCAGATTCCGATAAACAGGACTGCGGCCTCCCAGTATAACAATGGAAGCGTAGTCAGCAAAACTGAGCTTGTCGCCGGCGATTTGGTGTTTTTCAATACTTCCGGCAGCGGGATTAGTCATGTAGGGATATACACCGGCAACGGTCAGTTCATTCATGCCAGTTCCGGCCTGGGAAAAGTAATATATTCTAACCTGAATGATGATTATTATTCTCCCCTATATGTAGGAGCAAGACGGGTTATAAAGTAGGAGAGAAAATATTTAATCCAGGCGGCCCCCTTTAAGATGAGGCAGACAGCAGATTTAAGCTGTCTGCCTTTGCCGTGTAACGCTATACAATGTGGAAGTTACACCATAAAAGAGCATATTACTAAAATTTATACAGATGATGAACTTGATACAAGAGGCAACTATTCGGAATTTCCGAATAGTTCAAACTAAAGGTTTATATTATTACATTTATTGGGGAAGATAAGAAATAAACAAAATAGTATATGATTTTGAGGTTTAATTTAATGATAAAAATCAAAGACAAATTAACTTTAGGCATTGCAGCCGCTATAATTGCCAATATTATTGTTTCAACTATTGATCTTGTTTGTTATAAGTTGAATATTAATCAGTTTAACCGCTTTCAGATTGCGGCGTCACCATATTTCCAGGTCCCGGATGTAGATACTATACCCGCAATAATTGTTGGTATAATAGCCGACTTTTCAGTAGCCGCTTTTTTTGGGGTTATTATGGTATATATTTTATTTTATACAGGCGCCGACTTTTATTATGTTAAAGGGCTGTTCGTTGCCTTGATATTTTGGCTGATGCTTTATGGGATAGTTTTACGTTTAAATATCGCCAGGATTGATCCTGTTGATCCCGGAACAAACTTAGTTCACCTGGCTATCCATCTGATATTAGGGTTCCTGACAGCATGGATTATTACAAAACATGGCATACCTCCAAAAAATCGAAGTGATAATTAAAAGCTATGTTATATGATGAAGTCTCATTAAAATGTCTTTTCCGGATTACTGTTTGCATAGCCGAAAATATTATGGGCGCCTGAATTAAGGCGTCCATAAATATTGATTGAATAACAACTCAGGATTTAAACAGAAGATTGTTAAATGCAATATTGACGGCATGCAATAAATTAAGATATTATTCGATATTGAAGAACTATAATTTACGAGGAGCTTTGGGATGATAACAACGCTGAAGCTGGTTCCGACAGGGAAAACGGCTATCATACAAGAGATAACTGCCGGCCACGTAGAGAAAGAACGGTTAGAAAGTTTAGGTTTGATAAGCGGGGTAGAGATTGCTGTTGTAAGGAAGTCGCCTCTTGGCAGGACCAGAATCTACAGGTGTCTTAACACTCTGGTCGCCTTGCGCAACGATCTGGCGGACAAGATTCTTGTGGAGGTACCTGATGAACAGTAATAAAGAGATAAATGTAATACTAACCGGTAATCCCAATACGGGTAAGACTTCCCTGCTGAACGCCTTAACCGGGATGAGCTTGCACGTGGGAAACTGGCCGGGAAAAACGGTAGAAAAAAAAGAAGGCCGGATTTCTTACAAGAACAAACTGATTACAATTGTTGACTTGCCCGGAACATATAGCATCACACCCTACAGTGAGGAAGAGAAAGTTTCGCATGATTACCTGATGTCCCAGACTCAGGCCGTGATCGTCCAAAGCATAGATGTTAATGCCCTGGAACGCAATCTCTTAATGACGATGGAATTACTGGCCCTCGGCAAAAAAATCATCCTCGCTTTTAATTTTAACAGAGAAGCCAAGCGGCGCGGCCTCAGGATTGATGTGTCTAAAATCCGGGAGGTCCTGCAGTTGCCGATAGTCCTTATTGAAGCCAACAAGGGGGAAAATAAAGAAGAATTACTCGATGAGATTCTGAAAGCAGCTCAAAGTGAATTTAAAATGCCTGCCTATATGCAGGAGTTATTAAAAGAAAATCAGGAAATCCACCATGATGAATCTATCAGGCTTTTCAGGGAGAAACTGGCGCCTTACTATTCAATTGAGAAAACCTCCCAGAAAACAGACAGAATTGATGAGGTTTTATTAAACAAATATACCGCATTTCCCATTTTCCTTGTCATAATATTTTTGATGTTCGAATTTGTCTTTATCTTGTCATCACCATTGGTCTCCGGTATCCTCGACATCTTTGTCTGGCTGGGCGGGTTTCTGGGCTTCCTGAAGCTGCCTGCCTTTTTAATTGCCTTTCTTTCCGGAGGTTTGCTGGGAGGGGTAGGAACTGTTCTTTCTTTTGCCCCGCTTATTTTTATTCTTTTCTTGATGATTGCCCTCCTGGAAGACAGCGGATATCTTGGGAGAACAGTTGTCCTGGTTGATCCGCTCTTTGAAAAACTGGGGATTACGGGCCGTACCTTTATTCCGATGATTTTAGGATTTGGCTGTAATGTACCTGCAATAATGGCGACCCGGACAATTAAAGACCGGCGGGAACGCCTGATAGCTATTTTGACAAACTCCTTTATCTCCTGCGGCGCCCGTCTTCCGGTCTATCTGTTATTTGCCGGGATATTTTTCCCAAAACATGCGGTTTTTGTTGTCATGCTCCTTTATCTCTCCGGTATTTTCATTGCTTTTTTGGCAACCTTAATCCTGAGCAGGTTGATTAAAAAACAAACATCTAATCCCTTAATTATTGAACTGCCGCCTTACCGGAAACCCTCCCTGACAAATGTCCTCAGACACGCCTGGTTCCATACCCTGGAGTTCATTAAAAGGGCAGGGACGATTATCTTCGGTTCTGTGCTGATTGTTTGGATCTTAGCGAGCCTGCCGGCAGGTGTCGCCTATGGTTCAGCGGACAGTTTGCTTGGGCGGTTCGGCCATTGGCTGAGTCCCTTGTTTGCGCCCTTGGGTTTTGGCCACTGGACTTTTGCCGTAGCCTTGATTTTTGGAGTTGTCAACAAAGAAATAATTATCGGGACCCTGGGTACCTTATTCGGAGTTGGGCAAAATATTTTAGTTTCCGCTATTCCCATGTATTTAACCTCATTAGGTGCGCTGAGCTTTTTGTTTTTCGTGATGCTTTATACTCCCTGCCTGGCGACTATCGCGGCAATCAAACAAGAGAGCGGCAGCTGGAAATACGCCGTTATCCAGGCAATAGTGACAATCTCCATTGCCTGGCTGGTTTCGTTTTTGATCTACCATGCAGGATTATTGCTTGGGTTCAAATAGAAGGAGGAGAAGTAAGATGCATATGGTGATGATCTTTCTTGATGGTTTTGGCTTGGGAAAAAAAGATCATAATCCCATTGTTGCGGCAAACACTCCTGTATTTGACGAACTGTTAGGCGGACATCTTCTCTGGGAAAAACGCTGCCTTCAATATAAAAATACTATACTCAGACCACTGGATACCAGCCTGGGAGTACCGGGAACACCCCAGAGCGCAACGGGGCAGACAACACTCTGGACCGGTCAAAATGCGGCCCTGGCACTTGGGCATCATCTCTATGCCTATCCCAATCAATTCCTGGCAGGGATAATTGCCGAAAAAAGCATTTTTAAACAGTTGGCACAAGCCGGAAAAACGGCCATGTTTGCCAACACATTTTCCAAAGCATATGATCAGGCTGTTACCGCCGGAAAAAGAAAACATACGGCTTCAACCCTGTCCGCCTTAGCGGGAGGTATACGCTTAAGACGTATTCCCGATTTGCAGGCAGGTCTGGCAGTCTATCAGGATATGACCAATGAGATCCTTGTGCAAATGGGGGAACAGGTCCCGGTTATTTCCCCGTTTGAGGCCGGCCGTAATTTGGGGAACCTGGCCTTAAAATATGATTTTACCTTATATGAATATTTCCAGACGGATATTAAAGGACACAAGCAGCTTTGGGATGAGGCAATCAGCATAGTTGAACGAATCGACAGTTTTATGGGGGGCTTTCTCTCGGTTATTGAGGAAGAAGACGCAGCCTGGATCCTGACCAGTGACCACGGTAATATCGAAGATTTTCTGGTTAAAGGGCATACAACAAATCCGGTCCCTGCCCTATGCTGGTCAAAGCGCTTGCTGAATTGGCCCGAGTGGAATAGTCTTGAAGATGTGACCCCGGGTATTTTGAAACTGTTAAGGTAAGCCGGCCCTGCCGCTCATTCATCTGCTTATCTTAATATTTTCCTCAGAAACTTCAAACCTGCCAATCTTCCAGGTACCCTTCTCCTTAATTGCCAACAGTGTATAAGCAGTGCTAAAAGGAATTCCTTTACTGATCCTGTTTTTCTTTTTGTTCTTTTTGTTGAGCTGTTTAAAGTATTTGCCGTCAGCACTCAGCACACAGGTCCTGACATTACAAACAACCTCAGCCTGCTCCCGGTCCTCATTAAAAGTGATTGAGAGGAACTCACAGTCTTCATACGTGGATTTTATCTTGTATTCGGTCAAAAGTTTTATGGTGTTTTGCTCATCATTGTTCTTGATGAGTTCTATGAAATGGCCCACCGTGTAAAGGTGGTACTCCGCCCTGCTGTCCAGGCACTCAAAATCGCGGTCATTTAATGCTTGGACAAATTCTTTGGCCAACCCCTTGACAGCTTGTTCATCTCTTGTCTTATCCGTTAGATTCACGGCCCCGCTGTCAGCCTGGCTGCAGTCCTGATCAACAGTCCCGCCCAAAGTTCCATCTGTAGTTCCATTTGTAGTTCCATCTGTAGTTCCATTTGTAGTTCCATTTGTAGTTCCATCCGGAACCGCCAGGGACCCTTCGATTATTGCCAGGACCTTTTTTAAAATATTTAATTTGCTCATCTTGTCTCCTTCTTTCACGGCTCTTAATATTAAGTAATCAATATATCTTATGAACAACCGGAAAATTCGGGGACTCAGGCGAAATTCGTTTTGAGTGAGACCTCAAAAAAAAAGACGCTGCTCTTTTCAGCAGCGCAACGGCCAATTTAACCGAAAAACCGGAACAACAGCATAACCCCGCCGGAAGTGTCCTCAGCTCCGTTTTGGAATTCCAGCAGTGACTTGTTCATCGCCTCCAAAATTTTAGGCAGCTCGTGTTCCCGTTTTATGATCTCATTCAGTTGAATACTGATATGAGCTTCCGAGAATTCGTCGCCGTGCCGGTTCTTGGTTTCTGAGACATCAGAAGTATAAAGCATCATTACATCACCCTGCATAAAATCAATGTAATTTTGCTGGAAATTCACATTTTCCATATTGGCAAGAACAAAGCTTTTAACCTCGCTTATTTCTGTGAAGCTTGTACCTGCCCGTTTGAAGATGGTGGCCGGCTGGCCGGCATTAATATAGTTCATTTCGCCGGTTTTGAGATCTACAATACCGACAAATGCCGATACGGTCAAACCCTCGGTATTGTTTTGGCTTAGCTGGTTGTTGGTCTCCAAAACTATCCTGTAGGGCTGGTAGCCCAGGCGGGCGAAACTGCGAATATTCGCCGCCGCCAAGATTGCAAACAGCATTGCCGGGATCCCTTTACCTGAGGCTTTACCGACAACAATACAGAGATGGTTTTTGTCCACAAGGAAAAAATCATAGAAACTTCCGTTTCCGCCCGCTGAGGTTTTTGTAGCATAAATATCAAATTCCGATCTGTTGGGAAATGCGGGGAAAACTGTAGGGAACATATTCGCCTGGATTTGGTTGGCCACGTCCAGCTCTGCCCCCATACGCTCCTTATCAGCCGCCATAGTTTTCAGGTTTATCATGTAGTTCTTTATTTCACTGGTCATGTGGTTCAGACTGCTTGCCAGCATCTCAATCTCGTCTTTTGTCTTAACAGAAACTTCCCTGAAGGAAAGTTGGGACGGATCTTCAGCCTCATAGCTTTGCTGAACAAAGTTGTCGGCACTCTCGGCAATTCGCTTAATCGGAAAAACAACAGAACGGTTCATAATGCGTAAGAACACGAAGAGGAACACAACCAGTAAGCCAAGAGTGCCCAGGGCCACTGTAATCAGATAGGAGCGTATATCCGCGTGGATCTGGTCCATTGATATGTCCATAGCCAGAACGCAGACGGTTTTCCCCAGGGAATCCACCACCGGCAGATAAGCCGTCAGCACATAACCGTATTTGCTGTCATTGGTATAATAGCGGATTTGAGTATTATCCCCGTTGTCATAAAGACTATTATAGAACAGGCTGATCATCTCAGCGTCAAAGTCGCCCTCGCCGCAGGGGTCGCCAAGCGAATGAATCGTATCCGCTTCTTCCTGAATCTCCTTTTCCGTATAGGCATTGATGACATAGTTCATATGGCGGGCATCCTGGGAATCAGGAAAATAAACCATGTAGATATACTCAACCTCAGCATTTGTTTTAACATTATTGAGAGAATTTTGGGTTTTAGTAAAATCTTCCGACTTTTTAAGGGTATTGATGCAGGAGCGGATATCGTCCCCGTTGATCCCGCTGGCTGAAATCCTGATCAGCGAACCCACATACACCTGGTACCGCTGATAGATATTATCACGGTATGTGTTATAGCCCAGCCAACCGATTACAATACTCAAGACAGTGGTAAAAACAACACAAAATATGATAATCTTAGTACTCAGTTTTCTCCTGCCGCCCTTGGCCATAGATTATTCCCTCCTGTCAAGAAATTCATTACATCTTTGCCGTGATCTTTTCGCTTTTTTTAGGCCTGAAGCGGCTCAGGGCAAACAGGCTGTTCAAGCCTGTAAAAACAGCTACCAGCCTGACAATCCCGGGAAGGAACCCGGATGAGATAATCCCGCCCAAAAGCACAGGACCTGCCGCCTCCCCGATGTTATCCACAAAGTTGTAGATACCCATTGCCCGGTCCTGTCCGTAGCTTTTTGCTTCCTCACTGTTTGTAAAGTAATCTGCTCTGGAGGTCGCTCCAAAGCTGTTGGCAATCCCAATCATGATCAGGCTGACGATCAGCATGGGAACAGACATGTGGAGGGCAAACATGATCAGGGCGGCAAAGGTAATAGCACTGGACAGGTAAATAGTGTTATGCTTGATTTTATTACCCAGGTAACCGGTCAGCGCAACGCTGAAGTAGACGCTGCAAAGGGAACTGAGCATGATCATCATACACGACTCATTTTCACCCAAACCCTGCAGATCGGCAAAAATCGGGACATAGTAATAGGTAAAGCTGCTCATAGCAATATAGGGGACCTGAACACAAACCATAAAACTCAAAATATTTTTATTGAAGATAAACTGCCTGAGGGTCATCGTGGCCTGCTCCTCTGCTCCCTTGCCGGCGCGGGTAAGAGTGATGTTGCGGCCAAGAAGGAAGAAAATAAGGGCAACCCCAAACCAGACAGCGGTGGAAACTAAGAACACATTGCTCTGCCCCAGATTTTCAGCCAGAGCGGCGCCGAACATCAGGCCCACATTGATTCCGGAAAGACTCGCGGCGTTGAAAATAGAGAAACCATAACCATTGTCCCTGTTCTCACCAAATTTGGAAGAAGCAATAAACATATGGATAGAGTTTGTGATAATTCCGACGCCAAGTCCGTTGAGGGCCAGTCCCGCTATGATCATCGTATAGTTATGGGCCAAAGCCAGGATTAAATCACCGCCGAAGGCGATGCCGGCACTTAAGGCCGCCACCGGTCTGAAACCGAAATTATTTAAGAGCCGCGCACAGAAGAGTGAAGTTATCCCAATAAAGACAAGATTGACAGACATCGGAATAGATGCGGCTAGCTCTCTCGTAATACCCCAGTCCATGCCGGCGAACTTCAGGATATAGACAGGCAAAAACGAGGTCGCCATATTGAATGCCATAAAGGTAACAAACACCAGGAAGCGCACAACATGAAGAGGAACTGCCCGTTTGTCGGTCCGGACCTCCTGCCGGTACTTGCTGCGCAAATCGAAGAACGAAAAAATCTCGCTGAAGGCAAAGAGGATAACAAGAATAAGCATTATCAAAGGAATTACTATTTTGCGGAGCATTGCATTAACACTGCTTGTCAGCACATCTGAGAGAGTACCGACCTCAATGACCGCGGCTGCCCCGCCGCCCTTGTCGTAGATAGGCACCTTGACATAGATGTAGGAGCCTGTCTCGCTGACACTGTTACTGTGCAGGATCTCACCTGTTTCATATACTTGCTTTACCTCTTCCGCCTCGGAAGCAAACAAAGGATAATAGGCCCCGATAGAGTTGTCTATATAGGCTAGGGCGTAAGCCTTGTCCCCATCATATTTGAGAATATTGCAATACATATCGTTACTGTATTCGAAATTTTTGTTAAATGTATTGTTAATGGAGCTAAGAAGTTTTTTATAATCCTCATTCATGTAATCCCTTGGTGTTTTGATACTATTGAGAGCTTCAAGATCAGTTGTGCTGCTGACAATCAGGGCCGACATTTCCAGTTTCCGGATAATCTCGTCCCGGTATGTTTTTTTGAAGTCACCCATAAGCTGGCTGACAATAACCACCGTAACAAGCAGGATGGATACGGCAACCAGCACGCCAATCCGTTGATTGGGACTGTATTTAAAGGTAATAATCAGAGATACAATACGTAAAAGCAGATAAAGACCGGCAAGAGCCGCCAGCAGCAGGACAAGACCGGACAAACCTTCTTTCTGAAGCTGCTCCGGGCTCTTCACAAACCCGCTACCTTCAAGGATAACCTGGCCTGAGGAATCCAGCACATATATCTGACCGTCCTTAACAAAGCTGATCCGGCCGCTTTGATTATTAACAGCAACATTCCAAAGGGCCGGGCCTGCACTGACTGTGGAATACTGATAGCCATTCTCTCCTGAGAAACAAAGCAGCCGGTTGGCGGCAATGTCAGTTACGTAGACATTTCCTTTGTTATCTGCCGCCGCCCGGTATAAAGCAATTTTTTCATCCCCGGAGACGTTTTCGTAGACATCCTGGACCTGGGTGATTGCCCCGTTTGCGGCCTTGAGGAGCAGCCCGCGTTTATCCACTGCATAAATTGTCCCCGAGGCAGGATCGACAGCAAAATCCTGGATGAGTGTTATCGCATCATCCAGGGAATAATTGGCAAGTTCTGAAACCCCGTCGCCGGACGGAGAGACAGAGTTAAGGACAAAACCCTTTTCATCAGCCGAAATAAAATAAACAAGGCCGTCATACTCCATCAAGGCAAAAATCCTGTGCTTATCACAGTAAAAGTCATCGTATTTTGTCTCATAAACATATCCGCCGAATTTGCCCTCGGGAGTGTAGTATATGATACATTCGCCATCCAGGGAGAAACCCGTAGGGCTCCACTGAATATCGTGAACATATACCCCGCCTTTGTCATCGACATAGATATTGTCAGGATAATAGAAGGTTTCGCCCTCGGAAGCATTTCCATTGATAATCCGGGAAACCTGGCGGTCCCGGTCGATGACAACTATTCTTAACCTTTCTTTGTCAACCACATAGCTGCTGCCATTGCTGTCGGTTTTGACAAGCCAGGGATTGGACAAGTTAAGGGTCTTGGCAAAATTAAAATCGTACCTGTGCATATTCTTATAGCCGTAGTAGGCGCCGGCAATGAGCGCAATGATAAGAACCACATCCACAATCCCCAGCTTTTTACGCTTAAACCATTGCCATAGCTTTTGTAGAAATACCATGTTTATCCTCCTGCTGAATGTAGTCCTTTAAATTAAGCGGGGCATTAAAAACCGTATGTACTCCGTCCGCACACAGGAACTCCGGGTAAAGTATGCTATGGAAGGTAACGTCCGGCTTGTGTATTTTCATACACTTGCGCATGGAATCTGCTTCATCTGCACTGTCAATCTGCAGCACGTTCCTTGTGCCGTAAATATAATAAGGAAGGGCCAGCATAGTAATATAATCAATAATTGCCTCGAGTTTTCCTTCATAACCTGTTATCCGGCTCAGGCGGGAGAGTTTTTGGACATACTGCTGCCGCCTGGTATAAAACAGTTCACAAAGGTCCGGATTGCGACTGTGCAGCACCTGGCAGGCGACTTCAGGATAACGCAGCTGCAACTCAGCGATAACTTCCAGGTACAGATCGGCAATCTCATGGGCTATCTTTTCAAAAACCCTGCCGGCGGGCTCCTTCACGTCAGGGGCAATTAATTTCGTTACTCCCCGGAAAAATTTTATATAGGAGATGTCGGGAATGGGAATAACGATTTTGGCGTCCAATGCCCGGGCAAATTCAAAAAGATACTGCATACTGTAATATTCCTGGCGCGTCACACCAACTTTGAGGCTGGTAAGCTCCAGGCGGACAATATCCTCATATTTTGCAGCCAAATAGGACTCAAGATCAATCTCCGAAAGCCCGCTGCGCTTGTCATATTTGCGCCCTGTACTGAAATCGAACTGAACAGATTCCCCATCTGTCTGGTCGATACTGATAGTCACCTCGTGAGTTCCGAAAAGACAGGGACCGCCAACTATTCCCAGGGGCGCGCTATTTTTCAAAGCTTGCGCCAATTCGCCTATACCCCTGACAAACAGAGGCATCTCCTTTAACCCGGGAGTGTCCAGAGCGGCGATCCGGGGCAGCATGGCCGCTACCTCCCTGAAATGAGAGCAATCATAAATATCCTTATATTGGAGAAACTCCAGACCAAAACCGTCCTCTGTTTTTAGTTCTTCTATGGCCTCAAACAGATATCCTTCCTCCAGGGCCGTTTTTTGGGCGGCCAGCTTTTTTTTGCTGTCTCTTAGCTTTAATTTCTCGGCCTCAAGCCCTTCGCTGCTACTTATACTGTTCTTTATTTCCCTGAGGCGGGCTGTAACCTGTTCAATTTCCGAGCACACAGCCTCATATTCGCTGTTTTTCTTTTTTTTCCCTGCCAGGACACAGAGATTATTCAAAGCCTCAAAACCACTTGGACCTGAACTATATTTTCGCAACTCAAAAAAATCTCCGATAACTATAGGAAAATCCAGGATGCCGTCCGCAGTTGTGCAATAGACAGTGTCCCGGACAGGACTTTTCTTTTCCTTTAATATCTGGCGAATTGTTGTTAACATTTGCACCCAGCCTCTTATCATGAACTTTTCAGGGGCTATATTTACCACAATTCCAGGAAAGTGCGCTCACTGAAGCCCGCTTCACCCTTCGCGCATTTTTCGCAAAGATAAACATATTCCTTGGCCGCCAGGTCCTGCCTGTCTGCCTTGAGAACCTCCACAAAATGCAGGCGCGCCTCATCATATTTTTTCTCAGCAAAAAGCCCCGCGCCCTTTTCGAACATCAGCTTTGTCTTGCGCTTTCTATTCCTGACCTCCAGGGTATCCCCGTCATAAACATCGTAAAGTTTTTCTGATTTCTTGAGTTTTGTCAGGTAAACATAGCCCACAACCCTGCTGCTGAAACGCTTGCTGAAATCATCTATCAGCTCTGCATAGCCGGCGGTGATCAGGATCCGGGAATAATACTTGCCCGTAATGGATTGCAGGTATTTGGCAAGTCCTGTATACTCCGAAATGGTAAGAGTCGAATAGTTCTTGCCGTCACCTACCACGCCAAGCATGACAGGCCCATGACAGATACCCACAGCAAAATGACTGAAGTTGAAATCCGGGTCCCTAAGCACATTAATTTCCTGACACATGGAGATTGCGCAGACGAGCGCACTCCTGTAATCCTGACTGAAAAGGGCCGTCACTCCCGCGTCGGAAAAGCTGTCCGCCTCGCCTCCGTTTTGCTCAATAACAGGCAGCAGCTTTGCCAAAATAGTATTGATATACCTGAAAATCTCTTTAGCCTCGAGGGATTGGACAATATTGGAAAAATCTGTCATATTGGCATATAACACAGCTGCCGCAATGCTTTTTTGACAACTAAGCATTTCATGATTATCTGTCTTGCCGGCGGCAAGGGGAGGAGAAGGGACAATCTCAGGCTCCGGAATCCCGGGGACGGTATAGCCCAGCCTCCTTGACCAATTGTAGAGTAGCTTTGCCGATTTAACTTTTATGCTCATATCTCACCCACATCCAAATAAAGAATTTGCCTGTTAACAGAGGCTGAATCCGGATCACGAATTACGGAATCTGAATATTTGTTGTACCGGGATTGGAAATCTGGATCATACCGCCCCAGGTGCACATCAGCTTGCTGGAGTCATTCAGAGCCGGGTAATTGGCGATTATAACCGTGGGACTGCCGGGGACCCAGGGAGCCGCGGTTACGGGTACACAGGGCATAGGTGTAAGCACACCAAAAGCTGCTGCGGTCGCACTTGCTACTGTTGGATTAGACGGTGAATTGCACATCCCGAAGGGCAGAATATTGACTATAGGAATATTATCCATAATCGTGGCAACCGGCATTGAGGACAGCACCCTGTTTACCGGCAGCACCATCAAAGTTGACGGGGCCGCGCCAAAGGTACAGCTCATCATTGCTCCGCCGCATACGCAAAAGCCCATCTTAATTCCCCCCTTTTGGCCGTAAATCGATCTTGTTTACTTTGCCGGATTCCAGTTCAAGCTCGAGCGACACTGTTTTCTCCCCCGCCGCCTCGCAGACATAAAGGTATTTTCCCTTATATGTGTTGGCAACAGGCAAAAAGAAAACCCCGTTTTTATCGGCAGCCGTTTCGTATACAGAGTATAGGGAAGTGCCGATTTTCTTATAGCTGACAGACAGTTCTTTTGCCAGGAGATATTTCTTGTTTTCCTTGTCAACAACGCCTGAGACCCGCAGAAATTCCCGGTTTCCGCCCTCGCTGTCGCTGATATGCAAAAGTTTGCCCTCCAAATCCAGGTCATCAGGGTGAAAAATAGAAATTACCCTGTTTTCGGCCGCGGCTTCCTGACTGTAGTCGTAAAGAAGCTTATAGGCACCGGAGCCGTCAGGGCAGAATATCCTGACCTGACTGGCGGGAGCAGCCTTGCCCTCGATACAGGTGGTATTGCGGGGAATGGGATAGGAACGGTTAGGTACCAGGCGCAGCTTTAAGAAGGTGTATTTGTCCACTTTCGCCGTAAGGTCGCACTCCAATCGGCAGGGGTTATACTGCCCGCTCTCGGCGCAAACGGTGACTGAGGGCTTGTCGAGGTTAAGGAAAACATGATGTCCATCGTTTTTTTTGACCGCCGGGGCTGCTCCCTCAATATAGACCCGGATATTGCTTCCCAAAATAGGTTTGCCCGTAAAGTCATCAATTGCCATGACCACCAGGGAAACTTTCCTGGTAAAACTTTCCGAGATATAAGTACTGTAATCCATCGTACCCCTCCCCAACTACGATTCCTGCAAAGTGAAGTCCGCATCCACAACCCTTGTGACCTCTTTGACCCTGTTGGACTCGATTTCCACAGGATAGACCTTGTAAAAAAGGGACAGCCTATAAGGCATATCCGGTACATGCCAGAGTTTCATTTTTTCATCGTTTTCCAGGTGCAGCAGTTCAATCTTGGGGGTATACTGGGAATTGGTCAGCTCGCCTCCCAATTGCTCCGCGGTGAAGGTGGGGTGGTCTTTTAAAACCTGAAGCACCTTTCCCAGGATTTTCTGGTCCTCGGCAGCCCGGAACTTGATATCGCTGGCGGAATAGGCCGTGATCATATAGTAAAGATCGTAAAAAGCGGACGGATATTTCAGCTGCTTTACTCCCTTGGCCGCCATGCCTGTGGGAACAATGTCCTGGTTTTCCTTCACATCATAAAGGTTTATGCCCAGCACAATGTCTCCTTTGTCGCTTGGCGTACAGAGACCGACGTTTTCAGTGCTGATGATTATTCCAGGCACTAAATTGTCGCGGAGCAACTGGACTATGGCGTTCCCGATATCTGCTATTATGGTATAGCCTGCCAAAATGATCACTCCTCTTGGAAAAATTTACGCTCCATCGTCAGGGGGTAGTTGAGTGCCTAAGCGGAACTCGCCTTCATAGATAAGGGTCCCGTTCTGATCATAAAGCTTACCTTTGCCGTCATAGCTGCCCATGCGGAATCCACCCTCATATATGAGCATTTGCGTATCAGGGTTGTACAGCTTGCCCTGGCCTTCGTATTTGTCCAGGAAGAATTCGCCGTTATAGACAAGGTTGCCCGTGGCAGGGTCAAAGCTCTTGCCGCCGCCTTCCTTTTTACCCCTGGCAAACTCCCCCTCATAAACAAGTTTGCTGTCTCCGGAGCCAGCCCCGATTTCGTACAGTTTTCCCTGCCCTTCATAGAAGCCGCTGACGAAGTCACCATCGTAGATAAGCTTGCCCTCCTGGTACAGCTTACCTTTTCCTTCATACTGATCAGAAGACATATTACCCTTGTAGAGAACGTTTCCTTGGTCATCGAACAAGGTAATACTGCCTTCCAGATATTCGTCATCGGCAAAGGTACCGTTGTCAACAATCAGGTGCCCGTCCTTATAGAGCTTGCCGCTGCCGTTCTTCTTGTCGTTGGCAAAAAAACCTTCATATAAAATAATGCCTTCCTTGTCATAGAGCAAGCCGTAACCATTTAAGAAGTTTGTCACGAAATCACCCTTATACTGCACAATTCCATTTTCGTAGTACAGAATACCATAGCCTTCGAATACTCCCTTGGCAAAACCACCTTCATATGCATCACTGCCCGTATAGTAAGCAAGCTTGCCGTAGCCGTTATAAAGCCCTTCGCTGAACGTGCCCCTATATACGGAATTACCGCTCCCGCTGCTGTAGCTCAGACCATATCCCTCGTACTTGTTCAAAGCAAAGCTGCCCTTATAGCAGATGCTGCCATCGGGATAATACAGCTCTCCGTAGCCGGAGTACATTGCATCAACAAATCCACCCCTGTAAACAAGGTTGCCCTGATAGTCATAGAGTTTGCCGTAACCGTTAATCCTGCCTTCTTCCAGCCGTCCGACATACAGAATGCGTTTTTCGGCCCTGTTATTTATCAGTTTTACTTTACCCGTATAATTCTGGACCTCAACGGAATTAATTATCAGGGTTTTTGTGAAGAACTTGGCCTGGATAAAGGGAATCCCCAGCTTTATGATAAGGGCCAGGATAATGATGAAGAGTATCACCAATACAAATACCAGCTTCTTAGCCACATATTTGTCGCCGATCAGAAAATATTCTTCGATAGACGCCGGTTTTTTGGTGATTTGCTTGACCTCTCCGCGAATATCTTCCGAAACCTTGCCGACAATGTTTTGAGGACTTACAAGATGAAGGAATTTTTGAAAGAGCAACTTAAAAGGAGCCAGGAAAATCCTTTGCAGCTTTTTCAGAAACAGATTGAAAGCGGTGAATAAGTTAAAGCTGCCGGGAAATTTCATCCTTTCATCCTCCTCACTACTAAATTATTCCTGAATTTTAACGGTTCCTATATAATCAAAATGCTTTTGCAGCTTAACCGTAGGATTTACGGCCTTGTCGATGGTGTAAATAAGGTAGCCGACCGCCAGAATAATAAGTACCGCCATCAAGAGCTTTTTTAATCCCAATAATAGCTTTTTCACCCGCTCCCAGAGCAAAAACCACCTCGACTTGGGTTTTTGAATCTCTTCCTCCGGAAAGCTCTCGGCCTCACGGCACATTTGGGTATACTGCCTGAAAAGCTCGATATAGTCCAGTTGCCGCTCAATTTGCAGGGAAGAATAGAACTGATTGAGAGGCGGCAGGGATTGTTTGGCAAGTTCATCGGCAAACAGCTTCTCAAAGATGCCGGTAAACGCTTGCAAAACCGCCCTGTCGTCTGCGGCGGCAAAGTCGCGGATATCGCTGGGCAGATAGTTGAAAGAGATGTCCAGGCTGGGCTTGACAATGATTAACTTCTCAGTTAAACAGTTTTTTTGAAAATAGGACGGCATATTGAGAAGCACCATTTTTTCCAGGATTTTGGCGCCCAGCTTTAAGCGCTCTTTGAGAGAAGAGTGTTCGCTGTTTAATTTTTCGGACAGAGAAACCCCTCTGTAGTATTGCAAAACCAGATAGAAATCGTCTTCAAAAACAAAGTGCTCAATGTAATCATCAAAGGTCCGGTTATTGATTCTCGTAGTGAGATATTGGATCAACCCGGGGACGATATCCCTATCCTTGAGGCGGAGAACAGTGTATTCCCGGTCCTCCGAAACATCCCTGCAGATATAAATTTCCCCCGCATCAGTTGTCAGGACATGACTGATGACCTTGTAGGCGCGTTCAAACGTTTGAATAAGCAATTATTTCACCACCATTTTGGTAATTACCGGCATTCTTCTTGCTTAATCCCTGACAACTACAATGATAGAAGCCTTGATCTCGGGATAAGCTGCACTTTGGGCCACAACCTCATAGACGCCGGGGACGTTGGGAGCTACATAAAGACCGTTGTTATCAATCATCCCGCCGTTATCCGCCACAGACCAGTGAATAGTCTTATCCTGCATATTGCTGCAGATCGCCTCGAGATAATAGCTTTCGCGGGTTTTAAGGGTGAGAGTGTTCGGTTTGATGAAGACCTTCATCTTGCTCTTTTCCTCAATGATTTCCTCGGCGTCACGGATAGCGGTCCACTTTACGAGAATGGAGTCCCTAGTGGTTGTGGCAAGAAGCCTGGCGCCAATAACAAAGGTCCCCTTGGCAGGATTGAGCCTGGCGGCCAGTTCGGCGACCGGGTCCGCTTTTTCAAATACCTCCATTGAGCCAAAGGTGACGCTGTTGGCCTCAGAAACACCGAGAACGATAGTCACACTGCCCAAACCTAAGCCGTGAACAATTTCCTCCGAGAAAAAGCGCTCTCTCTTTTGTCCGCCTAACCCCAAATTTATTTTGCAAGTCCCGCTGGCAAGATTACGGGAGGTTTTTTCTGTTCTGCCGGCAGCCGTAACGTTGGCTGGACTGGCACTGTCTCCGGGATCACCGCTGTTTTTCGCCAAAAGCTCCTGGGTTGCTGCGGCCAGGGGATTGTTCATTACATACTGCCCGAAGGGAACATTTTCGATGTTTTCGATCAGATAGGAGTCGCCCGCTTTCACAAGATAAATCCTGGCAAGATAGAGGTTATCCAGATAGTTCCGGCGGGAGATGTCCTCCATGGCGGACTTGTAGTAGCCGGCAATAACCTGCCCCCGGATATCCGCACCGGAGATATAGGTAACGGATTTTTCCTCAACCTCTGCCGGCTGGGGAACCTTACCCAGGGAGAGATGAAAACTTTTGGGGTCGACTGCTGCGTAGCCTTCAACATCCAGGCGCTCAAGGGCCTCAAGATTATAAGTCAGGCTGTATTTTCCTGTTTTTTCAAATAAAATCTCATCGAAGGAAACCCTGAGAACAGACTGGTTGTCACTGGCAAGACAGGTGAGAAGCAGATCATAGGAAAAATCAAGATACTGCTTGTCGAGGTTCTCAACCTCAATTCGCAGTTCAAACCTCTCCCCTGCCCGCACATAGCGGGGCATTACCTGTTTAATCCGTACCTTACCGTCCCAATAGATGGTTTTCTTCTGCTCATAGAGGTCGGAGGGGGCCAAAATATCGTTTTCCGGCTCATTATCGGTAAAATACAGCCGGTAACACTCCTGAATTTTATTGAAACTTTCACCTGCGGCCTCGGAGTTCCCGGTAACATTATGCACAGCGCCTTTTTCGGTCTCGCTGTATTCCACGCACAGGTACATATAGCTGTCATTTCCACTGCGTATGCAGGAATCAAAACCGTCGATCAAGGATAATTTTTTAATTACAGGGATGTCAATAACAATTTCCCTGCCAAGGGAATCCAGGGCAAAACCGCTTTCCACAGAAATAGTGCGCTCGTCGACGCTGACCACATACATACCTGCAACAATCCCTGTCCCCAGAACATAGCGGTTGAGCATTCTGCGCTTGTCATTAATGTATTTCTGTTCAAGATTGAAATCCTCAACAGACAGAAGCTTGCCATAGTAATAATTATTGCGCTCAAAGGGAAAAATCTTGGAGTTTTTCATTTTTCAACCCACGCTTTCTCAATTGTTAATGACAGCAAGTGTCAGGGGAGCGGAACCGTCAAGGCTTACATCCCTGTATTTGCCAAGTACGCTGTTTACGCCCAGGTAAGAATATTGGTTAAGAAAGATATACGGTTTGATAACCACCAGTTTCAGTTCCATTTGCACAGGTTTCATTTCCTCAATAATCTTAATCAGAATATTAAATTCCCGTACGGTTTTAACATATTTCTCCCTCACAAGTACTGTAAAACCAAAGGGGCTGTCGCCATACAGGGGGAGCAGGGTTCTCTCATACTCCTCCGAATCTTTGAATTTTTCCAGTTGGAAGGTCTCAACTATGTAGGGTTTTTCACTTGTATAAAGCTCGACTATCTCCTCAATACTCTTTTTGGTCCCGCGCCCGCGATACAGTTCCAGCGAGCGCGCAAGCAGCAGTCTCAGTTTATCTTCCGACCAGATATAACTGTCGGTAATATCCAGCCATTCCGAGAGCCACTGCAAGAACCTGCTGTCAGCGCAGTCAGCGTCAAAGAAGGCGGCAGCATTACGGACCTGCAGATTCAAATCCTCATAGAGGGTTTGAAAAATACCCAGATAACGGTCCAAAAACCCGCTTTGCAGATCGGCACTTTGATATACAACAGGCAGGTATTCCAGCCAGGAACGGCTGGGCAAACAAATCTTGATATTGGAAACGGATATTTCCCCGTCACTCTGGGAATAGATTTCGAGTACTATCCAAAGGTAGCGCCCGACAACCTCGTGCAGGAGAACATCCCGCAGGCCTGTCGCCTGTTTCCGGATATAGGGCTCAAAAAAGTCAAGCTTTTCATCAAGGGAATATTCTGAGGAACGCACCACCTGGTCAATCCGGTAAAGCTCCCCGTCCCGCTCGAAATCAAGAGTGTTGGAAGCATATACCGTGAATTTAAAGGCGTCATCCGTACTTCCCCTGACATCAAAGGAAAGTCTGTGCCAGCTCATATCAGTCTGAAAGCTGTCAAGTACCCGGGATATAAAACTGCCCCTGCCGTCCGGGGAAGAGTTGCCGGTACTTATTCCCTGTTCACTGTACTGTAAATTTTCCAGATGGCCGCGCTCATAGTCGGAGCGCTTATTGAAAATGAAATAGCTTAACCTGCTTTTCATAACATCACCTCAGTCATTGGTCCACACCGAACATATATTGAGTGCCGCTGAGTACAACTACTCCGTTGGGCTGCAGGACAATATTTCCTTCCTTGGTCCGGGATATCCCGTTACCCCGGGCCTCTATGGAAAGAGTACTCACAGAAGAAACACACTCGAGCCGGTCAATGACGCCATAAAGTTCACTGTAAATAACCTCTGCGCCAAACTTGTCCTTGTAACGGCTGAAAAAACTTTTTACAGCCTCCTCCACCAAAGCCTGGGCATTAAGATAATGAGGTTTAACTGTTATATCGGCATATACCGTAACTCCGACGTATTCCGAGGCAAAAAGCTCGATCCTGGTTCCCAGAAGCCTGAAATTTTCCAGATGATTTTTAATGTTGCGCAGATATGCCTTGCCGATTGCCTCGGCCATTTGCGGGCGGAAGGGCTTGACAACGAGATTGACAGTCAGACCGGCAGACGCCTTCTCCCGCCGCCTCTTGAGATTTGCCGGAATAACCTTGCAGCTTTCAATCATCAGTCCCGGTGTTTTCAGGACATAGTCTTCGTAATCACCAAAGGTCACGGCAGACCTGGGCTTTTTCAGGATCCTCTGTGCCCTTTGGAAGCAGGCAGTCAGAGTTTCTTCATCCTCTCCCCCCGCAGCGTTTACTCTGTTGCTGACCTTGAGGCCGGGGATATCCTCCTGCCCGATGCGGTTGATGGTGTTTTGTTTGACGTTTCCGCCTGCGCCCAGGGTCAGCGCACAGCCGATTAGCAAAATATTGCCCTCAGGAGCAAGTCCGTTGATGCAATCACCGAATTTCACAAGACCTGCGGCTGAGTCAAAAATATAATGCCTGTCTTCAGGAGTAGAAGCGGAAAAATCGCTGACCTTGCTCCAGGAAAGATAGCAGTCTACGGCCTCCGAGTCCTCAGTCATGAGCTCGAAGGAACTGTATTCTATATTTTCGTTGTTCAGCTCAAACTCCTGACCGGGAAGTCCTGTGCCAAAGCCGGCAATATTACTGTTGGCAAACCGGCCTGTGGTATTGACAAGGCGCAGACCGTCCGCACTACCGTATTCCTGGTTCAGGTCCAGTTCAAAGACAGCACAGTTATTTTCATCATCGATCCTCCTGGTGACCGTGGGAACCAGCTTATACCCCCGGTCTGCCTTGACAAAGAGCTGGCTGACACCGCTGATAGAAAGCTCGGTTGCCGCCCGGTATTTGCGGTCGGCTGCCGGAGGAAAGTCGATGACCTCCGCCAAAGTGTCCCGCTGGCATACGGGAATTGAGTTAAAACGGATGGACTGAAGCACAGGCGGGACATCATAATCACAGCTCGTCAGACGGAGGCGGAGATAATAACCCTCCAACTCCTCAATCCGGCAGGGCTCCATGTCATAATCCAGGGAGAAGCTGAAGCTTCCCGGGTATAAAAGGGCCAGGGTTTCGTCGGAAATAAGGGCCGCCGCCTGCCAGCCTTGTTTGGTGTTAACCTCCAAAACAAGCTCTGCCAGGGGATAAAAGGCTTCAGGCTCAGGAACCGGTACACGCCTGACCTCATAGTCTTCAAAAATATCAACCACTGCCCTCAGGACGGTGTTTTTGGGAAGAGCTTCATCGAAGCCAAGGTAAAAACAACTGCCGGACCGGGGCTCCCTCCCAAAGGGAAATATTTTCAGCTTACCGCCGAAATCCAGTTGGCGGCGCTGAATGACACGGGCTTGACTGCCCTCATAGCTGATACACCTGGCCAGGGTGTTTTTCAGGATGTACCGGCGTTCTCCGGCTTCAAAACAGATTTCGCCTGCGTAGAATTTTGTCCCCTTAAGCACGTCTACATCCTGCTGGACGCTGAGTTCCACTTCTGCCCGGGCCGGGAGCTTGGTCCGGCGCCGGAGCCCTAAAAGTTTGAGATATTTTTGGCGGTTTTCATCGCCAATCTGGTCGATAAAATATTGCTGGCTTTCTTTTATCCAGGAAAAAAGCTCAAGCAGGGTGATTCCCGGGTCGTGATAGTTGAAATCAGTCCACTCCGGGTACAGGCTGACAATCAGATTCCTGGCCTCATCCATGATGTCTTTATACCTGTCATTATCAAGTGAAATATTTGGCAGCATTTACACTCAAACTCCATTCTCAGATTGCTGAATCAGATCACTGAAATAAGTATTTCGTGCTCACCGCTCAGGGGCAGGACGTAGAGATTGGCTTTGATGATTTCCATATCCGTTTCTTTCCAGCCTGTTACGTCACTGGTAAAGGTACTGATAAAAATATATTTTATATACTCAATCCCCTCAAGGTCGATGATGGCATTACGCAGTTGGATCTCATTAGGCAGCTGCCCGATTTTCCAGCCCCTGCCGTCGAAATTGCCGTCTACAACATCCAAAAAGCGGTCAAGCCGCTCCTGTACGCTCTTTTTGACGGCAAAGACCTTGTTCATATCACTGACACTAAGCTCTATCCGAACCCGCAGTTCAATGAATTTCGGCTCAATGATAAAAAGCTTGTCCTGGATTATCAGACTGCCGCAGACCTTGTCCTTCAGATACCTGTAAATCTCGTCCCTGACAGGGGCAAACTGGGTCCTGTTGGTCCGGTAGTCTTTTCTGAGCACAACGAGGGTCACGCTGCCCGCTTGCCTGTTGCTGTTTGGGTCATAACCGGCAAAACATTTTACCTTGCTGACATTTCGGGTGGCATATTTGGCAAGCTCTTCAAAATCCCGGGCGGTAACTGCTTTACCCTGAGTACGCAGGAGGGCGGAGCTGCGCTCGACAGCTTCACTCAGGGGCTCGACATCACAGCCGCCCGACAACTTGACAGGGTTGGAAACCTTATTGACAAAACCGATGGCGCGATTGAGCTTTTGCACGGCTCCTGCCGGAAGATTTGTCCGCTCCCCGCCCCCGGTCTTGTATTCTATAATAATATTGGGTTCTTTACTTGCCGAAGGTATCCGCCCGCATTTGCCGTTGCCGAACAGGACATAGCCCTCTGTCCTGTTGACGAGATAATGACGGTCTGTGGCTGAGGAACTCAGAAAATCATCCACCCGTTCCCATCTGACCCAGGCCTGCTCAAGGAGGCCCGCCTCGTCGTAAACGCAGCGCACCGCTTTGGCCGCCTTGAGCAGCCGCAGTTCCTCTTCGTCCAGCCCGGCAATCTCGTTTATGTAGAGGGATATTTCGATAATATGGCTGTGGAGAAGCTTAAAATTCATGTTCTCCTGGTAGATCTCCATTGTGAAAAGCTCCCTAGAGCTTGTATCAACATTAATGATCTCTGTCACATTCATATGGAAGCTGAGGATAGACGGGAGGACAACCGTTTGCCCGGAATAAAAATCGCTTTCATCAATAATTCTGATCCAGTAGTACTCTTCACCAAACAACTGTTTTTGCGCAAATCCCCGGTTATCCATAATGGTAATGATCCCTGAACGCAGAAAGCCCTCAGTTTCATCGACCATGTTGAGGGTTTGCCAGTTGCCGCCGTTAAAATACTGCCAATGGAGACCGGCGCCTTCCCGTTCCGTACTGTCCCGCATTGTCATCAGGAGTTTGACCGGCGCGCCCTCAGGAGCGACATTGAAACCCAGATAAACAGCAGCCTTGTTCAACCCTGTCTGGGAGAATGGTCTGAATCCGCCAAGATTGAGCATATCCTGAAAGGACATCTTTAAGGTCTCAAGATTATTGGCAGAGATAATGAGTTCAGGCTCCATCCAGGTGTCCCCGTAGTCATAACTCAGACTTATGTTAGTCAGGACAGGGGATATGTAGTTACCCTTCATTTTGTAAAGGTTGTTTATTTTTAGGATCCGCGCTCTGATATAGCAGGATTCGGCGGCATTGATCAGGATAGGGGAAATATCCTCGGGGCATGTGAAGCTGATAGTCTTATACTGACCGATAGCGCCGTTTTCTGTACTGAAAAGATTATTGAACCTATTATCCTCAAACAGGCGGGCCCAACCGCTGCCATTGAAGTATTCCCAGATAATTTCCGCGATGGTTACGTCGTATTCGGGATTGGGCTTGATACTGGAGCGGTCGGTAATCCACTTCCAGTCGATGGGTTCATCCGCCTGGTTGTATTCCAGGGGAATGCTCGCATAGTCCACATTAAAGGACATCGTAATTTTAGCGCCCTTTTTACCAAAAACCTCTTCCGAACCGAAATATACCTCACTATAAAGGCTAAGTCTCTCCCCGAAGGGAAAAAATTGGGCCTGATTACACTCCACACCGTTACTGCTGACAGTGTCGCAGGCGATGCCCAGCCCTTTAGCCTTCACAAAAAAGCGTTCCGTCTCCATATCCTTCAGCCGGCCAATCTCCCGGACAGTGAATTTGATCACAAAGCCCGTTCTGTCCCCAATTACCGTGCGCGTGAAGGAAGGCTGCTTTTCATTTTTATAGAGGAGAAGCCGCCCGTCCCGGACAACCTTTTCGGCAAAAGGCAGATAGCCTTCTTCACTGAAATATTCGATCCTTGCATTCTCGTCAGTAACCAGCTCTTTCAGGATTTCCTCGGGCACGAGGCGGGTCTCCCGCTGATAAAAACAGAGCTCGATCCAGGCGTTTTTCTTGAGGTTAAGCACATCGTCATGGGAGAAAACGAGTGTATGCTCCTGCAGGTTCGGACCCGAAAAGTCAAAAAATACAGTTTCCCTTCCCTCGCCGTTTTCCTTGACCTCAGCGGGCATGTCTTCTGTGCTTTCCCCAATGTCATAAATCTTATTGATCAAGTCCAGATTGTCATTGGTCTGATAAATAACATTAATCCGGGCAGGGGTGACATAGAGATCGTTCGTAGTCTCAAATTCCGCCACACCTTGTTCATCGTCGGTATCTGCCGAGACAACGGTACCTGAAGGGACTTCAACTCCCGGCACCTCATCATTTACCAGGGAAAATTTCACATAGCCTGCAGCCGGAATGGCCGGAAGCAATTCCGCCCCCAGGTGATTGAAAAATGCTATTTTATTTTTCAGCGGAATTTTATTATAATTTTTTACCGTCTTGGCGAACATATTGGCATAAACAAGAGCAAGCGCCGTCCCAATATCCGGGTTTTCCTCGTCCATCCGCCATTCGGGCGTGTAACCGGCTGCTTTTTTCTTTATTTCGTTGATTATTTCTCTCAGCGATCTGCTGTCCAGTTCCAATAAATTCAAGCTGCCACCCCCGATATTTTTTGGCTGTCACGTACGGTTTTAAGAGTTGTCACCGAAACCTTCATTGATATAGTAAGGAAAAACCAGATTAAAGGGATTATTCGTTGCCCTGACAACATAGGAAATGTTAATGATTATCCGGCCAATCTCGGACTGACTGTCATCGATGGCAACCTCAATATCCTCTATCCTCGGCTCCCACATAACCAGGGCATCCATAATCTCCTTGCGCATGAGGCTTAAAGTGGTAAAATCTGCTGTGCCGAAAGAATACTCATGGATACCGCAGCCAAAATTGGGGTTCATGACCCGCTCACCCCTGCGCGTATTTAAAATGATCCCGATAGATTCTTTAATATCCTCCTCATGGGAGGATGTTCTCATTCTGCCCGTACTGGGATCAACCTGAATCGGAAATTTAAAGCCGGTACCTAAAAAGCCCCTGGTAATATCACGTTCAGCCATAAGAACCCTCCGTTTGCCGTTCTGTCTCCGGTTAATCTAGTTTATTTTGACCATCGAACCCTTGACCTGAGTCATTCCGCTTGATGAGACCTCCAGGCTGCCCTGGGCATTGATCTTGACCATTGAACCCTCAAGCTTGTCAATCTGGCCTTTGAGTTCGAGATTCTGCATTGCCTCCAGCTTGACATTGTTTGCTTTAACTGTCGCCGATTTTCCCATCCCGTCAAGGGTTATTACCTCGCTCCCGCCGGCTGAAAGAGTGATCTTTTTGTCTGCCTTGATAGCGACAACCCCGTTTTTTTCATCTATGGTAATTCCGTTTTTACCCGCGGAATCATGAATAGTAACAGACTTGGCCTCATCTTCGATAATAAGTCCAAAACCGCCGGGAGTTTTTATCTCAATTTTTTGCTTATTGTTTTCATCATTGAAAACCACCTCACAGCCGCCCTTGGTCTTGAAGCGTTTGACGAGGTTCTTATCTGCGGCTGTACCGGGAGGTAGGGTATTATTGTTATTCCAAAGAGTGCCGATCACTATGGGGCAATTCCTGTCACCCATATTAAAGGCTATAACCACCTCTGATCCGACCTCAGGCAATGAGTAATAGCCAAAGTCCTTGCCGGCGTACATGCTCATAACCGGGACCCAGCCTGTGACATTCTTGCCTGTTTCGCCAAGATACATTTCCACCTTGACCATCCCGGGAAAATCCTTGTTCCAGTTCTCCTTGACGAGAGCAGTGGTAACGCTGAACACTTTGTCCTCGCCTGCTGTATTCATGGTAAGCAGTTCCTCGAACATACTCATTAGCTCCATCCTCCTATTTCAAAGGAGGTCGTAAAGGATTCTGTATCGATGGTATGAACGACCTCTGTGATATAATATTTTTTGTCCGCCATACTGTCCAGGGACTCTACCTCTAAAAATCTGCCCGGTACCACCTCAGGCAGTCCTACCAAGGTGCCATGTCCCGTACACACTTTATTAAGCTCTCTTTTGGCAATAGCATCCGCCCTGGTCTTGGCTTTTTCCTGAGTATCGGCGTCGGGGTCCACAAAATAGATCGCGGGCGGAGAAGAGATAACGGGAGACTGGCTGTCCTTGCTCTTGGCCGCCGCCGTTGCGCTGACCGCTTTTTGCGCTTTGGGATCATAACCGCTGACCACAACTTTCACGTCAAGATAACCCGACATCATGGAAAAAGAAAGCAGCTCTCTGCCATATTTAACCTTCATAACGGCTGAGGTAACCTTTGCCGGCTCCCTGAAATAAGCCTTGTCCCCCAATATGAAAAACTCTCTGGGGGCTTTGCCCTTTTCGATCAGTTCCCTGGTGACAAAGTTATAATCGTTGGTAGTCTGGGCCAGGGGTTTTTCCAGATTATCGCTGGTTGCATCGGCAACGGGAGAGCAAAGCTTGCTATAATTGCCCATGACTGCTTTAAAAGCGTCGGAATAGTTTTTTACCTCATGAAGAAGATGTTTTTTTCCGCCGGTCATCATCAGCCGCCGGGCATCCATTAACTGAAGCGTCAGCAGGGGATAGTCTTCGAACTCAACTCCCAGCCCGGCCACATAACCCTTGAAGACCATTGTCGTCTCGGAAAGGTAGCCGATCTCGATTTCAACTACTGTGCCCAGCTTGAATTTACCCTTTATTTCCGAAGCGAAAGAGTGGGATTCCTCATCATAAAGGTCGGCCAGCTTAATCAGCACAGAACTGGCAGCTTTAAGGGACAGGGTGATGACCATTTCCGCAACATCCAGCTTCTTGGCAGTGACAAGGTCTGTGCCGTTTACTTTAATTTTGTAGGCAGGCACGAGAAAATTACCGTATTTATTTGCCAGCTTTTCATTGCTGTAAGAACCGGACATCAAGTCGCCCATTAATTACTCTCCTTCACAATAACAACCTCCGGGAGATACCAGTGTGCGTTCACCATCGCTCCAGAGCTGCTCACTCAACTACGCAGCTAAAGTGCCAAACCTCTTAAGCGAACATAAGAATCTAAATAGCAGGAACCTTTAAAACGGTTCCCACAGAGATTTCCAGGGGATCCATAATCCCGTTGGCCTCGGCAATATACCGCCATTTACCCGCATCACCGTATTCCTTATGGGCAATATTCCACAGGCTCTCGTCCTGGGAAAGAACGCGGATTTTTGTTCTGTCAGGGGACTCAAAGGGACTGCGTCTTGAACCGTCTTCACTTAATAAGCCGAGAAATTCAACATCAACCTTAGCCCGCAAAGGCTTGCCGGATTTAGCGAACATCGTATAGGTGGAAGTGACACTGTTCACATATCCGATAAATTTCAGGGAACCCCAAACAAAAGCAACAACAGGCGGCCTGTGCGCTTTGCCAACGACTTGCCGGAGTTTTGCCAGTTTCTCAACCTGCACGGAAACGTCCTTTTCCTCAGCAATGTCAAGGACAAAAGCCTTAACATGGTATGTATCGAAATAGAGGGTCATTTTCAGCCGCGGGGATTTACCGCCCGCGAAGTTTAAGACAGGCGAATCGCTTTTCTGCCGTTGGACCTGGGTATATTCCGCCCCCTCAATCAGACTGTATTCGGCGGGGTTGAACTGCACCGGTATATTCTCATTCGTATCCAGATTGACAATGATTGCCTGTTGCTTAACAAACATACTGATTGCCTTTGAGGCCAGGGACTGCAACATTTGCATAGACATTGAGTGTCCTCCTCCCGAATTCGTGGATCAAGCCGCTTGTTAATTAAAGCTTACCTATTGGACACCGTAACGCATTTTCTCCAGCTTCAGCCTGTCTCTAAGTTCTTTCATCACCAAGGTTGTGATCTTTTTAACATTTATCCCTTTCGCCATATCCTCCTGAAGTTGAGCATAGGCATGCTGCAGCTTGTATATCACGGTTTCCTGCTCGGTGAGCTTTTGGGTAAGTTCAGTCATCCTGCGCTGTTCCTCTTTATTGCTCTGTTCCTCCTGAGTGAGTTTTTCTAACATCTTGCGGCTGAAGTCTGCTGAACCGCCAGGGACAGGGTTACTTAGGATGCTGCCTGTCTGTCTGCCGCTGAACTCAGGCGGCGGCAAATTAGGGTCAGCTATTAAATTACCGAACCGGCTGATAAGCTCGTTTTGGGACGACGTCTGGAAAGCACTATATTGCCGCTCCTTTTTTCCGGCTCCGGCCGGGTCATGAAATACCATGCCGTTATGCGCCATAGCCATGTTGTTATGCACCATATCTATATCGTTATGCGTCATAGCCATGTTGTTTTGCGCTATAGCCATGTCATTGTGCGCCATGGTCATGCCGTTATGCGCCATATCTATATTGTTATGCGCCATGGCCATGTCGTTTTGCGTTATAGCCATGTCGTTGTTCCTCATGGCCATGTTGTTTTGCACTATATCCATATCGTTATGCGTCATGGCTATGTTGTTTTGTGTTATAGCCATGTCGTTGTTCTTCATGGCCATGTTGTTTTGCGCTACAGCCATGTCGTTGTTCTTCATGGTCATGTTGTTTTGCACCATATCTATATCGTTATGCGTCATAGCCATGTTGTTTTGCGTTATAGTCATGTCGTTGTGCTTCATACCAATGTTGTTGTGCACCATATCTATATCATTATGCGTCATAGCCATGTTGTTTTGCGTTATAGCCATATCGTTGTGCTTCATGGTCATGTTGTTTTGCACCATATCTATATCGTTATGCGCCATGGCCATGTTGTTTTGCGCTATAGCCATGTCGTTGTTCTTCATGGTCATGTTGTTTTGCACCATATCTATATCGTTATGCGTCATGGCCATGTTGTTTTGCGTTATAGCCATATCGTTGTGCTTCACGGCCATGTTGTTATGGACCATATCTATATCATTATGCGTCATAGCCATGTTGTTTTGCGCTATAGCCATGTCGTTGTGCTCCATGGCCATGTTGTTTTGCACCATATCTATATCGTTATGCGTCATGGCCATGTTGTTTTGCACTATAGCCATATCGTTGTGCTCCATGGCCATGTTGTTTTGCGTTATAGCCATGTCGTTGTGCTTCATGGTCATGTTGTTTTGCACCATATCTATATCGTTATGCGTCATGGCCATGTTGTTTTGCGTTATAGCCATGTTATTGGGCGCTATATCTATGTCGTTGGGCGCTATAGCGGTATTATTATTTAAGATCAGGGATTCCTGGCCAGTATTGACAATATCGGCCTTAAAATAAGCAATCTTATTATCCCTCGCAATGAAACCGCCCTGAAAAGCAGAAGGATTGGCTGTGCTCCGGGTAGTTACACTATCCCTTCCGCCTTTAAGTTCTCTTTTTCCAGTAAAGCCGGAGAGTTTTCCGGCTGCCGTTTTTTTGACTTGGGTTATTGCCATATTATTGATATTTATTACTATTGGAATATTGGGATACGAAATTTCCGCCGTTACGTGATCTTGCTGCGCAGCGTTTACATCCCTTACCAAGGCTGTTTGCCCTTCCATTGCAGGTGAGCCGGCTGTTTTGGAAAACAACAGCTCCGCTCTGGCAAAGTCCCGCTCTTTTACGGAATTTTTGTCACCCCTTGGGGCAATAACCGTTAAAGGGTTGCTTTGGGGAGAAGTTTCAATATTTATTTCCCGGAAAAAATCCCGGATGTATTTAATCCCGGAAAATGCCGGGCTGTACTTTCTTGTCAGAAACAGGTTCGCAGGCAAAATAATTCCCGGCTGATTCACCTGAGTACCGGTATAGCTGTTGCCAAATTGCATGGCATGTTTATTAAATAAATTTATTTCTGCCGGTTTCTGCCTGATAGGAATAGCCAATGGCTTCAGGCTGCCCGGCGCTTCCTCAGCAGGTCCGGCGCCAGAGAACTTTTTCTCCCGGAGGAGATTCTCTTTCAAGAACTTCCCGTTAATGAGATTCCCTGTCAGGGTGGGTTTTAAAATTATCTTTTGGGTCCCGCCCTGAGGGCTACGCTCCTCATGAACAACTGAACTTGGCCACTGGTATGGGACCGGCCACCGGTTTGGGCTTGACCACAGGTTGTTGGTGTATCCATCTGATATGTTTGAATATATGCCAAGGTCTGTAAAGCTCTTGAACAAATTGATTTTCATTGGCTCCTGCCTAACAGGAGAAGGTTTTATGAATACGCCGCCCGACACTTCCCCCGCAGGTCCGGTACTAAAGAGTACTTTCCCGGGAAGGATATTCTTTGTTATGAGATTCTTTGTTATGGGATTCCCTGTAATAAGATGTTTTGTTATGGATGACTTTAAAAATATTTTTTGGGCTATATTATCGAAATTATCGAACTTTCGGGAGTTAACGGAACCAGCGGAATTAGAAATCTTGTTTAACAAAGTCTCAAAAATATTGATACTATTGATCTGCTGGGATACAGTAGTCTTGTATAGTTTGACTTGTTTTTCAAGCTCTTCCCAAACTGACTGATCCAGATGGCTTACAACTTGATTTAGGGACAGCTCGTCTCCTTCAAAATCATAAGTCTTGCCATGATCATAATAGTTACTTTCGATGTTATGTAATAGATTGTTTAAAACCGAAATATTTTCGTAACGATTGTCGTTCATATGAATATTTGCTAAATTTTTAGTTGCAAAGCTGAGGATGCTGACAGTCAGAACTTTTTCTTCACTCGTACCGCTTTTTAATAAACGGAGTAACTTGTTTTTAGTAAAACCTTCTTTACTAATAAATGGTAGGATCTCACGGGACAATCGCTCACGGCTTGTAATAAGCTGCGGGATTTCACCAAATTCTCCATCTGCCATATTTTGAAGGTACTCCAAGGTCCGCTCTCTTGTCATGAGCGCAGACTGCAGCACATTAGTGAAACGAAATATGTTCTTTTGCCCAATATTATTCACTGTGGAAAAAGTGTTAATACTGCTAAGGATATTGCCCGTTGTTTTGCTTCTTATATTGCACTGTAGATTACTTAAAATCACCCGCAATTCACGATAGTTGACGTTTGACAGAATATTATTAACAATTTGCCATTCGTCCTCAGACAGTTGATGGTATTCGTTAAGCTGATGCTTTTGTCCCTCGACAGTGTTAAAAACACTCATACCCGCTGAAAGAATGCTGTAGTATTTGTTGATTTCGTCAACATTCACATTTGAAAGGACGGTTGGCTCAGGGCCGGTATGAGAAATATTGTAGATGAGTTCCGGGTTACTAGTGTCAGATTTGCTGTACCGGTTTTGCATTGGACTGCCGCCGCTCAGGTGTTGAGTAAAAAAGTTGGTCAGCATCTGGTTTTTTACTGAGGAATAAAAAAGTTCCCTGTTGCCTGCCGGGTGGCTGATATAGGCAACGTTTTCAAGGATAGTGCGGAAGGAGTTTGACAGGGAGCAGGGTTTAATTGTTTTCCAGTTCCCTATGGTATTTGTGAAATTGGTGTTTGTAACTTTGTTAATTTGAAGATCCTCAAAGGATTGACTGGTCCCGGCCGGGGTAATTTCAGAACTATTCAAATTTGAGATGAGGGCTTTGCACAGCAAAAGATTTTGCGGCGCGCTTTCCCTGCCGTATAGCTTATTAAGCGAATTATACTGGTGGATGTTGAGTTCCCTGATGAATGAGAGGTTCAGCTCAATTTCATTTTTCAGATTACTGAGAAAGACATTTTGCCTGCAGACTATCTGATTTTCGACCTCGTTTTGCCCGTTCCACAAAACCAGAAGGCGCAGGGTCTGCTCGACGCAGGTTTTAAGTTTTTCGTGTTCCTCTGCCTCCTTGTGCAAGTTATACAAAAAAAGAAGGACAGCCGCATCGAAACCATAAC
>DATMXV010000017.1:0-4256 GCA_035561335.1 Desulfitobacteriaceae bacterium | reverse complement strand
GTTGGTTATATTGACTGAAAGGGTAAATGACGTACTGGGAACGATTAACAGAGGGAATCCGGCGGAATCAGGACTGTGTACTCTTTGCAGGGCTGATTGTCAGGGAAAATGTGAAACCTGGCTGTCCAGTATCGTCGGACGCAAACTGCTTTATCCGAGGGATTTCGGAACAATTACGGCTGGGAGCGCTGCTGAAGCAGCAGTCGGCGTTTCTTACAACGCCCTAAGAATCCAGGGCTACAACTATGGAGCAGAAGGACTTCCCGCCGGACTTTCCAACAGCCAGGATAACTGTATATTCCCCAATGTTAACCTGGAAGTTGAATTTGGCAATAAGGTCAAAACCAAGAGCAGGGTTCCTGTTATGACCGGAGCTTTAGGTTCAACATTTATTGCTGCCAAATACTGGGATTCCTTTGCTATCGGCGCCGCTTTGGTCGGTTTCCCGATCGTTATCGGCGAAAACGTTGTCGGCGTAGACAAGCAATCTGTGATGGCAAACGGAAAAATTGAAAAGGCCCCGGAACTGGAAAGAAGAATTGACAATTATCTTAAATATTATGACGGCTACGGAGCAATCATTGTTCAAATGAACGTGGAAGATACCCGTAACGGCGTAGCGGAATATGTAATCCGTAAATACGGTGAAAAGGTTATCATTGAGTTAAAATGGGGCCAGGGCGCTAAGGATATCGGCGGCGAAATTCAAGTTAACGATTTGGAATATGCGATCTTCCTCAAAAACAGAGGCTATATTGTTGACCCTGATCCGACACTGCCGGAAGTTCAGGACGCCTTTAAGAACGGGGCTATCAAATCCTTTGCCCGGCACAGCCGCTTAGGCTACACCAATCTGTCCAACAGTGACCAGGTTGAAGAAGATTTCCTGAAATCAGTAGAATACCTGAGAGGTTTAGGTTATAAGAGAATTACTCTGAAAACCGGTTCTTACGGCATGGAAGCTTTGGCTATGGCCATTAAATTAGCAACAATCGCCAAATTAGACCTGCTGACGATCGACGGCTCAGGCGGAGGTACCGGTATGAGCCCTTGGAATATGATGGAGACTTGGGGCGTTCCTTCCCTTCTCCTTCATGCCAAAGCCTATGAATATGCCGCTATTTTAGCTGCCAAGGGTTATAAAGTAGTCGATATGGCTTTTGCTGGCGGTTTTGCCAGAGAAGATCATATCTTCAAAGCTTTGGCCTTAGGAGCGCCTTACACAAAATTAGTCTGCATGGGCAGAGCTTTAATGGTTCCCGGTTTCCTGGGCAGTAATATCGAAGGGGCTTTGCATCCCGAACGCAAAGCAAAACTCAACGGCAACTGGGATACGCTGCCTAAGACTTTAGCAGACAGAGGAATGAAAGCAGAAGAAATCTTTGCCGGTTACTTCGATGTCCAAAAGAAAGTTGGCGCCGCTGCTATGAAAGATATCCCTTATGGCGCAATTGCCGTTTGGACCTTAGCTGACAAGTTAGCTGCCGGTTTACAACAGCTTATGGCCGGAGCAAGAAAATTCTCGATGAACCAGATTTCCCGTACTGATCTTTACGCCAGTAACAGGGAGACCGAACGTGAAACCGGTATCCCCTTTATCACTTGCATGCAAGATGAATTTGCCAAAAAGATCCTTAACTCTTAATCTGAAACATTAAGAATTCCTTAAAATCAGTTGGCTTTCAACAGATTAGCTTGACCATATGGCTGTAAATAATTGTGTTACTTTGACCCTGAAGAGTTTTTTGCTGTCTTAGCAGTTGAGTTGCTTTTTTAATAAGGCCATATTAAAAAAGCAGATCTGAATACTCAATTACTTTTGACAACTCTGAGAAGACCTCTCCGGGGCTTTTTTTTTTACTGTTTCTACCGAAGTAACCGCGAAAAATTTCTTCTGCTCCTCTATCTGCTTTTCAAATCTTTATTCTTTAATTGTTTACACTCAGGAAGATACCAGTGTACGTTCACCATTGCCAAAAAGAATAGTTGTCATTACACTGGTATCTTCCTTTATAAGATTAATATTCTGATATAGGGACTAATACACAAACAACATTTGAGCATAAGTTGGCAAAGGCCAAATCTCAGCATCGACTATGGTTTCCAATTTGTCCGCTTCAGCGCGCAGTTCTCCCATAGACTTAAAGACAGCATCACGGTAGTAAACTGCTTGCGCATAACAATCTTCTATAAACTTAGCCTCAGTGTTTGCTTTCTCAAGTGCACCTAATTTTTGTTTAAAAGCAACCAGATAGGAAGAAACCTCAGTCAGGATTTCACTTTGCACGGAGGTATCGGCGCCTGCACTCTTAATTTCATTAATGGCCGTAGCTAATTTTTTAGCGTATTTGATTGCCGCCGGGATTATCAGGTGTTTGGCCATGTCAATCATTGTCAGGGCTTCGATATTAATGGCTTTACAGTATTGTTCCAGGAAGATTTCATAACGGGAATGCAGTTCTTCCTTGCTGAATACCTGATGTTTTGTAAAAAGATTGACCGATTTTTCGCTGATAAAGGAGGGCACGGCTTCAACCATTGAGGTTACATTGGGCAGGCCGCGTTTTGCTGCTTCTTCTGTCCATTCATCAGCATAGTTATTGCCGTCAAAGAGTATGCGTTTGTGTTTTGTGGCAATCTCTTTGAGTAATGCCTGAAGGTCTTTTCTGAAGTCAGTGGATTTTTCCAGACGGTCGGCAATTTGGGAAAGCGCTTCGGCAACAATAGTATTCAAGACAATATTAGGTCCGGAAATCGAAAGGGCGGAAGCTACCATCCGGAATTCAAATTTATTGCCTGTGAAGGCGAAAGGCGAGGTCCTGTTTCTGTCGGTAGTATCTTTCGGAAACGTCGGTAAAGTTGTAACGCCAACGGTCAAGGTCCCGCTTTTTTTGGAACTCGTTGGGCCGCCGTTTGTCAGCTGGTTAATAATATCGGAAAGCTGTTCTCCCAGATGAATTGAAACAATTGCCGGGGGCGCTTCATTGGCGCCCAGACGGTGGTCATTGCCTGGATTGGCAGCAGAAAGGCGAAGAATCTCAGAATATTCATCAACAGCTTTGATTATTGCACAAACGAAAGTAAGAAACTGGGCGTTTTCATGGGGAGTATTTCCCGGATCCAAAAGGTTTTGGCCGTCATCCGTACTCATTGACCAGTTATTATGTTTGCCGGAACCATTGACTCCGGCAAAGGGTTTTTCATGCAAGAGGCAGACCAAATTATGGCGCAGGGCCACTTTCTTCATCATTTCCATCACAAGTTGATTATGATCAGTTGCGATATTAGTTGAGTTGAAGATCGGGGCAAGTTCAAACTGAGCCGGGGCAACCTCATTATGCTGAGTCTTGGCTAAAATTCCAAGCTTCCATAACTCAACATTTAATTCCTTCATGTAAGCGGCAATCCGTTCTTTAATGCTGCCGAAATAATGATCTTCCAACTCTTGGCCTTTAGGCGGCATAGCCCCGAAAAGAGTCCGCCCGGTTAAGAGCAAATCCATTCTTTTATCAAAAAATTTCTTGTCAATCAGAAAATATTCCTGTTCCGGTCCAACTGTAGTTGTTACCCGGATTGTTGTGTTACCAAAAAGTCTTAAAACACGTAAGGCTTGTTTATTTAAAGCTTCCATTGAACGTAATAATGGAGTCTTTTTATCAAGGGCTTCACCGGTATAGGAACAAAAAGCTGTGGGAATACACAGAGTCAAAATACCGCCATCGTCTTTAAGAAAGGCCGGGGAAGTACAATCCCAGGTTGTATACCCCCGGGCTTCAAATGTAGCCCGCAAACCGCCGCTGGGGAAAGAAGAAGCGTCCGGTTCACCTTTGATCAGCTCTTTACCGGAAAACTCCATGATTACTTTCCCATCGAGAGTTGGCGCAATAAACGAATCGTGCTTCTCAGCAGTCATCCCGGTCATCGGTTGAAACCAATGGGTAAAGTGGGTCGCACCTTTTTCCAGTGCCCAATCTTTCATCGCGTTTGCGACCACTTCGGCAACTACAGGATCTAGGGGTACTCCCAGATCAATTGTCCTTTTTAAAATCTTGTAAGTATTTTTGGGGAGCCTTTCTCTCATAGTCGAATCGTTGAAAACATTAGAGCCGAATATTTCCATTATATATACTCCTTCCTTATTTAGGTAATTAAAAAAATAAAAAGCTCTCCACAACTAACTTTTGGAGCGCCTTTGCTCTGCTTAAGTATATATATGAAATATAGCATATTTTAATTTATGTGACAAGTTATAATTT
>DATMXV010000016.1:0-2655 GCA_035561335.1 Desulfitobacteriaceae bacterium | reverse complement strand
CTGTAAAGAAGTATGAGAGGATTGAATCTGCTTAATGATAATATTATTGAACATCGTACTTGTAATCTTTTTTGTACTGATGAACGCCTTCTTTGTTGTAGCTGAATTTGCCTTGGTAAAAGTCAGGAAAACCCGGATTGAAGTATTGGCCGCAGGCGGGAGTATGGGAGCGAAATATGCCCATAAAGTGGTCAATGACTTAAACTCTTATCTGTCGGCCTGCCAATTGGGAATAACGCTGGCTTCGCTGGCTCTCGGCTGGATCGGCGAGCCGGCCGTGTCCAAAATGATTACTCCACTCCTGCATCCGTTCGGTCTGCCTGAAAGTGTGATTCATACTATTTCAGTTGTTATCGGCTTTTTTGTTATCACAACACTTCATATCATCGTGGGGGAACTCATCCCCAAATCGCTGGCCATCATCAATTCGGAGAAGTTTTCCACAGCCGCCGCCATGCCGTTGGTCTTTTTCTACCGAGCAACCTATCCGGTCATGTGGCTGTTTAACCATACCACCAATTTATTGTTAAAAGTGATGGGGTATTCCATGGTGGAAGATCATGAGGCCGCCCATACGGATAAGGAAATTAAAATCCTGGTCGAGGAAAGCTATAAGCATGGCCTGATCGAAAAGTTCGAATATACCTATGTCGATAACATTTTTGAATTTACGGATAAAAATGTTCGAGATATAATGATTCCTCGGATGGACATGGTGTGCGTTTTCCAGGATGATTCCTTTGAAACCATCCTGGAAATGGTCATGCAGGAAAAATATACGCGCTATCCGGTATGTAAAGGTGACAAGGATAGTGTGATTGGCTTCATCCATATCCGGGATTTATACGAACAGAAAATCCGTTCCGATATTCAAAATATCAACGGGATTATTCGAAGCCTTATTTCAGTTCCCGAAAGTATGCCCATCAATGATATGCTGAAAAGATTCCAAAAGGGCAACGAAAATATCGCTGTTGTTATTGACGAGTACGGCGGAACGGCTGGTATCGTGACCGTAGAGGACATCCTGGAAGAAATCGTTGGCAGTTTAAGGGATGAGTATGATGAAGAAGATATGGAAATTGAAATCGTCGACGGCAATACCTTTCTGGTCCAAGGCATGGTTCATCTGGACAAAATCAAGGATTTAACAGGCGTAGAGCTTCCTGTGGAAGAATATGATACTCTTAACGGCTTTTTGACGGGCCAGCTCGGCAGAATACCCGCCGCTACGGAGAAGCCTGAGATAGAATATGAAGGACTCTTGTTCAAAGTGGAAAAAATAAAAAACAGACGGATCATGCTCGTGAAAATATGTAAGTCATAAAAGGAAGAGTGCCTGATTGTATTCAAGAGGTAAAGGGTTCGAATCCCTCAATATTTTTTAACCTTGAAATTATCATTTAATCCTTAAGGATATAAAAGAGATAATAGATATACACATAAGAATCGGAGAGCTTTTATATAAAGACAAGGAGGAAAAATGTCATGATAAAAGTTGGAATATATGGAGCTTCAGGATATATGGGTGGCGAGGTAATACGGGTTTTGTTGGAACATCCGGAAGCAGAAATAGCTTGGTTGACTAGCAGGGGTGATAAACCTGTTGAGTATTATCATAAAAATTTATATGGAATGGGACTTAAATTCATAAAGCCTGAGGAGGTTAGGCCATGTGATGTTGTTTTTGCAGCGTTACCTACCGGCCAAATCATGAAGCAATCAAAAAAATTGATGGAAGCCGGAACTAAAGTCATAGACCTCGGAGCTGATTTTAGGCTGAAAAACAGAAATGATTGGGAAAGAATTTATGGGAAAATTCATGCAGATTGGGAAATAGCACAAGAAGCTGTATATGGCATACCGGAATTTCATAGAGATGAGATTAAAAAGGCCAGAGTGATAGCGAATCCGGGATGCTTTTCTTCTGCGGCAATATTTGGATTAGCTCCATTAGTAAATAATAGTTTAATAGATACAAAGAAAATAATAATTGACGGTCTTTCAGGAACAGCAGGCGCCGGCGCGGATACAGATAGGGCGATTCATCATCCTGAGATTGGTAACAATATAGTACCATATAATGTAGTTGATCATAGGCATACATATGAAATAGAACAGGAACTAAGTATCATTGGAAATACTGACGTTGTAGTTCATTTTACTTCTTCCTATGTTCCTATTACGCGGGGTATTTTGGATATCTGTCATTGCTTTCCTATATCAGAGGTTAATAGAGATAAATTAATTGACATCTACAGAGCCTATTATGAAAAAGAACCATTTATTAAAATTATTGATTTACCCAAAGAGGAAAATGCTTCGTGGCAATATACTCCATACCCATGGATAGCAGCTGTATCCGGCACAAATTACTGTCATATAGGTTTAGATGTAGATGAAAGAAGAGGTAGAATAGTAGTCTTTAGTGTTCTTGATAGTATAGGAAAAGGCGGTGCTCATACAGCTGTGCAAAATATGAATTTGTTATTTGGATTAGACGAAATGACAGGATTAAAGAGGACAGGATTGCATCCATATTAGAATTTAGAAAATTCACCAAGCATTTGTCTTTATGATTTCATGGGTCAGAAAGACGATCAAACGAAGAACCGGCATTTTTCTTTTATTTGCTTATGTTTCATATCTTAGATG
>DATMXV010000015.1:0-8915 GCA_035561335.1 Desulfitobacteriaceae bacterium | reverse complement strand
GTATATTGACAGTACCTGAAATAGAAGTTATACTAAAAAAAGTTTATATAACATATATGATTAGTAGATATTAAATGCTGACTAGGAAACTAGAGGCTGAAATCGGTCGCGATAGCGCTAATTTCAGCCTTTTTTTGTTTTCAATGCGCCCGGTAAATCAATTCAAAAGGGGTGACAACAATATCAGAGATGGAAAGTTAAAAACCTTAAAAATCCTCCTAAAATAACTGAAAGGAAGGAATGTCCTAACATGAAGAAGTTCAATTTTTTAACGTTTATTTTGGTGTTTTCGCTTATTCTATCTTTGCTGGGATGCGGTAAATCCGGCTCCACCGGCGAAGCCACGCAAACTACAAAGAGTCAGGCAGGCGGTGAAAAGGAACTCTTCACCCTGAGAGCCGTCACACAGACGACATTCAGTGAGACGATCATCGCGGACAAACTCGGTTTTTTTAAGGATGAAGGAATCGAAATCAAATACATAGGAACGCTCGGACAGGGGATTACGCAGTTCCAGGCAATTGAGCAAGGCGATATCGATGTATTTACACAGGGACATTTGACCGATATCGCCAGGGCGCGGATAGCAGGGCTTACGCCAAGGGCCGTAGCGCCGGGTTTTGAGGATGATCCCGATAATCCGCACGTCACCTATCTAGTGGCAAAGGATAGCAACATTCATTCAATTGCTGATTTTGCGGGGAAAAAGATTGGAATAATAAGCCCTACTGTATGCACTGACGGGTTCATCATAAAGTATTTTAAGGAGAAGGGGCTTGATGCCAGTACGATCCAATTCATTACGCTGCCGCAGCCTGGCCAGATGGAACAGGCTGTCGTAAATAAACAGATTGATGTCACTACATCCCATACTCCGTTTGCGGGTGTGGCATTGGCAACGGGCCTGGTCCGTGTCGCAGGAACCAGTTACGACATCGTGGGTACACCCGCCGGGGGATTGGCAGTACGCGGTTTTTCCGACAAATTTATTAAAGAACACCCGGATATCGTACAGGGCTTTGTAAATGCAACTTACCGTGCCCGCCTGTTCATGATAGCAAATCCGGAGTATTCGAAAATTATCGGAGCGGAATATCTTGATCTGAAACCCGAACAAATCAGTTCAAATACCTTTACCAAGGAAAAAAATATCCTGCCTGAATGGGGAGAGCTTTGGTTTAAAATGTCTGAGGATTTGGGATATTGGAAGCCGGGGGACATCTCGCCGGAAGCAGTCTATACAAACGAATTCGTCCCTAAGGATCCACCCGCTTCAGATGCCGAGATTGGAAAAGAGTATCTAAAATGAGCAGTAAGGAAATAAAGATTATTCTGAAAGATTTAAAGCAGATTTTTTATATCCGTAACCGGGAAAAAAAGCAGCTTGAAGAATTTATCGCCTTGGAAAGCTTCAGTCTTTCCATCGAGGAAGGGGCCTTCGTTGCTATTGTTGGCCCCTCCGGCTGCGGCAAGTCGACGCTCCTTGACATTATCGCTGGGCTGACAAGATCCAAGGGGGGGAGCATCAGTATCGATGGGCACGTCGTGACGGGACCGAACCTGGACAGGGGCTTAATCATGCAGGGTTATGCGCTTTTTCCATGGCGCACGGTTCTGCGAAATGTCGAATACGGCCTTGAAGTTAAGCATGTTCCGAAAAAAGAGCGTCATCAGATTGCAAGCAAGTATATTGATCTTGTCGATCTGAAAGGATTTGAAGACCGGTATCCGAATGAACTTTCCGGGGGAATGCGCCAGCGTGTCGCCATTGCGCGGGCGCTGGCCTATGATCCGCAAGTTCTCCTGATGGATGAGCCGTTTGCGGCTGTTGATGCGCAAACAAGAGAGACGCTTCAGGATGAGCTTCTCAAGATTTGGGGAATGACAGGTAAGACTGTGATCTTCGTTACGCATAGTATTGAAGAAGCCGTATTGCTCGCGGATAAAGTTGTTGTGATGACGCCACGTCCTGGTCGAATCAAAGATATTGTCAATATTGATCTTCCGCGTCCTCGGTCCAACGCAGAAATGCGTGCATCCGCTGATTACGGCGTCATTGTACATCGTGTATGGGAACTTCTGCACGAAACGGAATTGACAGCAGGAAACGGTAAAGATTCGATAACGTATGGAAAAAAGAGTATTGCGAACGAAATATCACCGTCCGCTATTTTATAGGTTTTTAAGGTGAGAAAATGGAAAAAGAAGATAAAACAATCATTATTAAGGATATAGATATAAAGCAGAATTCTTTCTTGGATGTTCTGAAAAAAATTCTGATAAATTCGATAGCGATCATCCTGTTCCTTGTGCTTTGGGAAGTCGTGGCCCGGCTGAAACTGGTTTCAAACCCTGTGTTTTTCCCACCCATTACAAAGATCGGGGCGGCGCTTGTTGGAGAAGCAGTCGATGGTAAATTGTGGATTAATTTATATATCAGCCTTCAGCGGGCCTTAATCGGTTTTGCCGCCGGACTCTGCGTTGCGATCCCTCTGGGGCTTGCGATTGGCTGGTTCAAGACATTCGGCAATCTTATCAACCCTTTGCTCCAGGTCTTCCGCAATATGCCGGTACTGGCGCTGTTACCTATTTTTGTTATGTTTTTTAGAATCGGCGAACTCTCGAAAGTAATGGTTATAATGTGGGGAGTCCTTTGGTATACGCTTCTTAATACGATCTCGGGCGTCAGGAGTGTTGATTCGCAGCTCATTAAGGCAGCGAAATCAATGGGGACAAGATCGTTACGATTATTCGCTTCAGTAGTCTTGCCTGCAGCGCTGCCGTTTATATTTACCGGCGTTCGTATATCCGCTACTGTATCCATCCTCATCCTGATCGCAGCGGAAATGATGGGCGCCAACAGTGGGCTCGGATATGCGCTGTTTTTTTATCAGGCAAATTACCTCATCCCGGAGATGTACGCTTATATTATGATTATGGCAATCCTCGGTACGACAGTAAATTTCATTTTGGAAGCTGTAGAGCGACGCAGTTTTCGATGGCGTGATGGTCCGGGATCAAAATGATTCCGGTTCAGGGAATAAATATTTTATCACTATTATAAGATGGAAGAAGGAAAGGGTAATGGCAAAAATAATAGATAGCCTGACGGATTTGATCGGAAAGACGCCGCTTTTGCGGCTTAACCGTTATTCTGCAAGTAAAAATCTGGCCGGTGATATCCTTGCGAAACTGGAGTATTTCAACCCGCTCGGGAGTGTAAAGGACCGCATTGCTCTCGCTATGATCGAGGACGCGATGAAACAGGGACAGATTGACGAAGATACAATCATTATCGAGCCGACGAGTGGTAATACAGGAATCGGCCTTGCGTTTGTCGCGGCGTCAAAGGGATACAAAATTATTCTCGTGATGCCGGATACGATGAGTGTGGAGAGAAGAAAGCTGCTGAAGGCGCTCGGCGCGGATCTTGTGCTCACGCCGGGAGCACAGGGAATGCGCGGCGCTATCCGCAAGGCGGAAGATCTGAATGCGCAAATAAAAAACTCTTTTATACCGCAGCAGTTTGATAACCTGGTTAATCCGGCCATTCACCGGGAGACGACAGCGCTCGAGATCCTCGAAGACACAGACGGACAGATCGCCGCATTTGTAGCCGGTGTCGGAACGGGCGGTACCATTACAGGCGTGGGCGAGGTCCTGAAAGAGAAAAGCCCGGATGTACGGATCATCGCGGTCGAGCCATACGATTCCTCTGTTCTCTCCGGCGAACCGCCGGGGACGCACGCGATTCAGGGGATCGGCGCCGGTTTTGTGCCGAAAGTTTTCAGCCGGGAATATGTCGATGAAATTTTCCGGGTGAAAAATCAAGAGGCCTTTGAAGCGGCACGTGAAGTTGCACGTACGGAGGGACTGCTTGTCGGCATCTCCTCCGGCGCAGCCCTTTTTGCGGCAACGAAGATCGCTGCACGCAAAGAATACCAGGGAAAGAATATCGTTGTGGTTTTGCCGGATACCGGCGAGCGTTATCTGTCGACGGCCTTGTTTCCCGCTGATGTCAACTGAAAGGAGCTTATTATATGACAAGTTGTGTAAGGCCGGTTGAAAGGCCAAGGTTCGCTTGTATGCTGGGAGGAGTACTTGCGACGGTCGGTGCGCTCCCTAAGGCCATTCCGATCATCCACGGAGCACAGGGCTGCGGCGGCTCGCTGGCACAGGCCCTTTCTCTGGGCGGCGGTTACGGGACCGGATATGCCGGAAACGGCGGCATACCGAGCACTAATATTTCCGAAACAGAGGTTATTTTTGGTGGGGAAGACAAGCTGCGCGAAGAAATAAAAGGTGTTTTTGAGGTCATGAAAGGGGAGTTGTTCGTCGTGACGACGGCCTGTATGACGGACATCATTGGAGACGATACGAAAGCAGTGGTTAACGATCTTTCTCCGTTCCCGAAACCGGTAATTTTTTTGGAAACCGGCGGTTTCAAAGGCAATTCCTATTATGGCTACGGCCGTTTGATCGAGGAGTTGTTCCGGCAGTATATTCCGAAAGCCGGGCGGAAAAATCCTAAGGCAGTGAATCTGTTGGGACTTGTTCCGGCGTATGATCCTTATTTCCGCGGTGATCTGGATGAACTCAAACGCGTGCTGCGGCTGCTGGGTTTGAAAGTCAACACTTTCCTGACAAACGATCAAACTCAGGAAAACTTACTGAAGGCGGGAGAGGCGTCGCTGAATATTGTGCTCTCCAGGCTGTATGGCGTAGATGCGGCCAAGGCTATTCAAGAAACGCACGGTATTGACTATCTGGTGACGGATTTGCCCATCGGAGCAAACGCTGCCGTTGATTTTGTCAGGAAAGTGGCAGGAAGGCTCGGGCTTGATAAAAATGAAGTCGACAGGGTGCTCCAGTTGGAAACTAAAAATTATTATACTTATGTCGACCGTGTTACAGATATCATCGCAGATACGGATTTTCAAAACTACGCCGTGGTGGTGGCGAACGCTACTGAAGCGTTGCCCTATGCCAAGTACCTGGACAATGAGATCGGCTGGATCCCGACACACATCTTTATTACGGACGAGCTTGATGAAGCTCAGCAGGATACAGTCATCCGGGCTTTCAACGAAATAGAATTTGAAAACAGGCCGGAGCTGATTTTCGAAATGGATACGTACCGGATCCAACAACACATTGAGCAAAAGACCCCGCAGTTCCTTGCCGATCCATATTATCCGACGATATCGCCGGCTTTTGTGCTGGGGAGCACGATCGAGCGACGCCTGGCGGAGGTGCTGAATGGACCGTTTTTATCCATCAGCTACCCGATCATCAACCGGATAGTCGTTTCAAGAGGATATGCGGGTTTCAACGGCGGGCTCACCCTGTTGGAAGATTTGATCAGCGCGCAGATTGCAGGGAGGTAGAAAAATGGCGAAGAACAAAGAACCCGGTATTTCGAGGGATTTGCGGATACTTGAAGTCAATTTCGATACGAAAGTTCCGGATAAACGTGAGATAACGCGTCGAACAGGTCATTCATACGGCGGGCATGTCGACGATCTGCTGGACAATGCGTGCAGGGGATGCCTTGCCGATTGCGATCGTACTTTTTCCCAGTCGTCCTTTTGCCAAATGGGCGTTTCAACGCTCATCGGGTTTTCGATCAAGGATTCTGTTGTGATCATGCATGGTCCGGTCGGATGCGGGTCGGGGAGCCACTTTATGGATTTCACGATTCGGCTTTACGGGGCGCAGCGCGGCAAACAGATGTCCAACGCCCGCTGGTTCAGCACCAATCTTTCCGAAGCGGAAGTCATCAACGGCGGTGAGCAAAAATTACGCGAAACCGTGATCGAGGCAGACAGGCGGTTCCGGCCCAGCGCAATTTTTGTGTTAATGACCTGTACGCCCTCCATTATCGGAGACGACATTGACGGTGTCCTGGAGGAGTTGCGTTCCGAGGTTACGGCGCCGCTGGTGCCGCTGCATTGTCCGGGATTCAAAGCGAAGGTTTTTTCCTCAGCCTACGATGTTGTTTATCACGGGATACAGCGGGCGGGATTTGATTTCCAACCGATTCCGTATGTGGACTACGAACCCCTTAATCCCAACGATCCGGACTATGAGTTGAAGCTTGCCCAATACGAATATAAGAAGGGCCACACGGTCAATTTGTATAATGCAGTCTCTATCGGGGCCCAGGACGAGGCGGAAATGCGCAGGCTACTGGAGGCCATTGGGCTGAACGTGCGCTTTTTCGTTGAGTTCAGCCATCCTGATGATTGGAGGCAGATTACGGAAGCGGCGCTCAATGTCGCGATGTGCCATGTGCACGACTTATATTTTTTAGAATATCTCAAGCGGCAATATGATATGCCCTATATCCTGCCGACGATTCCGGTCGGCAGCAGCGCGACCCGGCAGTTCGTAACGGAAATCGCTGAATTTTTCGGTCTGGAGAAGGAAGCGAAGGCCGTTTTGGACAAGGAAGAGAACAAGTTAAAAGAAGCGCTCAAGCCGATCCGCGAAAGGGTCAAGGGGAAAAAGGTCATTATCGGCGGCGGGTATATGCGTGTAGGAACGGCGGGACTGTTGGCGGACGAGATTGGTATGGAAGTCGTCGGCATGCGCAATTTCAATTACGACACCTACGGCAATCAACTCTTCCAGGAAATCGAAGACATTATTGGCAATGTGCCGACAGCGATTTCCAATCAGAGCTCGGAGCTTGTCAATATGGTCAAAAAGCTTAAGCCCGACATCGCGATATCACATCCCGGCCTTGGTATTTGGATGAACAAGCTCGGTGTTCCGTCCATCGCCCTGTTCTCCCAGCGCTTTACTTTCTTCGGTTATAAGGGCGCGTATGAATTTGCCAGACGCATCGACCGTACGCTCTCAAACAGAAATTATTCCAAAAATCTAAGTTTGAATATTGAACTTCCATACACCGACCAGTGGTATGAAAAAGAATACAACCATTATATTGTTGACAAGACGGGACAAACAGAGAGCGCGAAAGCAATATAAAGGGAGGGAAATGATAGTGTCTCATCAGCCCGAAGATCTGATTTATAAACCGAGGGTGAGTGAGATCCCAAATGGGGTGAACCCTATCCTGGTATTTTGAACCGGGAATCGGTGTTAACCGCACTGACGGATTATATTCTGGAAGTCAATTACCAGGGCTACAAACCGGACCCGCGTAAGGTTCTGGCGGTGAGGACTTCGGACCGGACGGCCAGCCTACGCAATGCCGGTACGCCCATCCGCCAGGAAGTGTATTATTTTATTGAAGGAGAAGTCTTTCCGGTGGTGGGCGTTGCTTCCGCCCGCGACCCCGTCTTCAAACGTTTTCAGGATCCTGAAGTGGTAGGTCCGGGACACCGTCTGCCGCAGGAATGGCTTCCCGGCGCTCAATCCATAATCAGCTTCTTTTTCCCTTATTCCGAGTAAATCGTCGGCAGTTACAAAAAGGAGTCCCGCTATTCATCCCTTGAGTGCGCTTCCGGAAAGTGGAACGGTTCCAAGTTTCTCAATGTAGTCCGGCGTGGACTTATCCGATTTGCAGAGAAACATGGCGGAAAAGCTATTGCTCCGAATATTGATCCGCGTTATGACTCAAACGGTTGGCTGCCCTTCTGGTCTGAACGTCATGCGGCTTTCGCGGCGGGAATCGGCGCCTTCGGGTTGCAGCAGGGTTTGATTTCTGAAAAAGGAGTTTTTGGTCGTATTGGAAGTGTCATTACCACCTTGAAATTGTTTCCCACTGAGAAGTCCTACACTGAAGTTTACGGCCACTGTTTATATGCCTTTGATGGCAGCTGCCGCGCGTGTATTGACCGCTGTCCCAGTAAGGCCATTACGGATACAGGAAAGCTTCCGGGAATGTGTATAAAACACGGCAATAGCGAGCATTTCAAAGCATGGGGATACGGCTCATGCGGCCACTGCTCCACTTTCGTACCGTGTTCTCTTGGGATTCCGGCCAAAATAAAGAAAGCTCTTGAGCTAAAGCCCGGCAGTATTGGATCATGAATTCTTTTGAAACTGAGTTAGTTAAGCAATTCCCTCCTGCCCCTTAATTGTGGGAGGGGGTTTTTTTGTTTCAGATTATTTAAGTAATTAAAGTATTCAGACCAAAAAGCCGATAGTAAAAAAACAGGAAAAAGATAATCATCAATGCGTTCAAACAATAATCTTAAATAATTCTCTGTATGATATTGATAAGCAATATGCAACATATAATTATGACGTGATGTATTTTCATTCAAAAGGAGGTTATCGGGATGACCGAAGATGTTGATTGGGAAAAAAGTTGTGAGGTATACGGATACTGTGAAAAGCAAGGTATTGATACTGGTTTACAAATACCTATAGTTTCAAATCAAAACAAAAATATAATACTTGGAGATAAAATTATTGGCACATATCGCGAAAGGATCGAAATTTTTGAAAAAGATTTAACTGAAGCGGTTTTGGCCCAAGTTCAAAGTTAATACGAGCCAAAAGTCCTCTGAAATACTTCTTTGCAACATTTACCCGGACAAGGCATATATATCATCGTAGAGGGTAGTCGGTTGAAGCAGAAACCCGGTTCATGGATGGCCGGGCTTCTGCTTATTCTTTTTTAAAATAGAGGGTCTAAAGTAGTCAAAACATAAATTATTAAAGGAGTCACAAAGCGTGACTCCCTTAATTTTTCAGTTTTTACTGCACTTTTCAATGGTCGGGGCGACAGGATTTGAACCTGCGGCCTCTTGGTCCCGAACCAAGCGCGCTACCAAACTGCGCTACGCCCCGTTATAGCCAGAACGAATATTATAATAACAAACTGAGGAAATCCTGTCAAGGTATCGTAAGTTTTGGATAAATATTAAGCGTCAAATATTTTTTCGTAATAAAACCAGTGAATTCCTTCTTCAATTTAAACAGATAATGTAAAGTCAGGA
>DATMXV010000014.1:0-3468 GCA_035561335.1 Desulfitobacteriaceae bacterium | reverse complement strand
CTATACGTTTTAGTATTAAAAAATCCGGAATATATATGCCTCAGGCCATCCGCATCTTTCTGAAATTAAAAAGCCGGGAATTCACATAATATGAATCCCAGACTTATAACTCCCGCCTACCGGGCAGCAACGCTTAGCATGTATTCAGAATTAAATTATGCCTGATCAAATATGGTACATATACATGCTTGCTGTAGATTTCTTTTTAGCCGCATCCTCAATCATATCGGCCAAGGTTATTGAGTCAAAGACATCAGCAATCGAGTCCCGTACTTTTTCCCAGATTGTTCTGGTCACACAAAAGTCAGCCTTCACACAATTCTCCGGATCCTCTTCGGCAACACAATCAACAGGGGCTATGGGGCCCTCCAATACCCTGATAATATCCCCCACATATATTTTTTCAGGTTCCCTGCCCAATACATATCCGCCTTGCGCTCCCCGTACACTTTTTACCAAGCCATTCTTGCGCAATCCGGAAAAAAGCTGTTCAAGATAATGCTCTGAAATCCCCTGCCGTTCGGAAATACTTTTTAAGGAAATGGGACCTTGACCGTTATGTTGGGCTAAATCAAACATCGCCCTGACTCCGTAACGACCTTTAGTCGAGAGTTTCAAACACCCTCACTCCTTTTTCTTAATACTCATTACCATAAAAAAAAACATTAATTTAATTATAGAAATATCTTATTTAAATACTCGGAATATGTCAAGTTTATATCCGTCTGTTTCAGTTTGAATTTCAGTAGTCTGCCAAGTCCGCCTAAAAGACAAACAAAAAAGGTACCCCCTATCAAATAGGTAAGATACCCGTAAAACCAACTAAACCAGTATTCCTGACATTTGCAAAAAAGACAGCCTATTAATTACCAGCCCCGCTCCTGCATACGCTCCGCAGCAGGAATACTTGAAATCTCCAGGCCAACCATAGCTTGTCCCAATCCCCGGGAAACCTCGGCCAGAATCTGAGGATCTTGAAAATGCGTCACAGCTCTGACTATCGCTTTAGCCCTCGAAGCAGGGTCTTCAGACTTAAAAATTCCGGAGCCAACAAAGACCCCGTCTGCGCCGAGTTGCATCATAAGGGCGGCATCAGCAGGAGTAGCCACTCCCCCGGCAGAAAAATTAACAACCGGCAACTTCCCTGTGGCAGCAACCTCAACGATCAGATCGTAGGGAGCTCCTAACTCCTTTGCTGCTGTCATTAATTCCTCCTTAGGCAGCAACTGTAATTTACGAACTTCTCCTAAAACAGTTCGCATGTGGGTCACAGCTTCCACGATGTTACCCGTTCCAGGTTCACCTTTAGTCCTGATCATTGCCGCCCCTTCACCAATCCTTCTTAAAGCCTCACCTAAATTGCGGGCCCCACAAACAAAAGGAATTTTAAAATCGTGTTTATTAATATGGAAAAGATTATCTGCAGGTGTCAGAACTTCGCTTTCATCAACATAATCAATCCCCAGGGACTCCAGGATTTGAGCTTCAACAAAATGACCGATTCGCGCTTTTGCCATTACGGGAATGGTTACAGCTTCCATAATTTCTGTAATCACTTTGGGATCGGCCATCCGGGCCACTCCTCCGGCAGAACGGATGTCCGCCGGAACTCTTTCCAAAGCCATTACCGCACATGCTCCGGCCTGCTCGGCAATTACAGCTTGCTCCGGTGTCGTAACATCCATAATTACACCACCTTTTAACATCTCCGCCAAGCCTTTTTTCAAGATCCACGTTCCTTTTTCCGTCATAGTTTTTCCTCCTTAATTATTCAAATTTACAATGAATTCTGTGATAATTTGCCGTAGATAATAGGAATGCCACTTGCCTTAGCCTGGCGTTTGACGCTGTTCATCGTACCATGATTAATATAGTTATAGAAAACAATCACTCGCTTAATATTCTTGGGAACATTTTTATTTCTAAAAGACTTATTGCGGCCAGTCCAGTGAATTATTTCTTCGAAGCCTTCCTGTTCAAGTTTCTTGGGGATATTGCCAAGACGGTCTGCTCCAACAAGCAAAACTCTCATTATCCTTACCTCCTTGTTGTTCACCTGCTTATATACAGCTTTTCACTTTCTGCTCTGAAAATAACAACCTCCGGAAGATAGCAGTGTACGTTCACCATCGCTGCGGAGCTGCTCACTCAACTATAATTTATTTCCGAGTATTATGATTGATTTAATAAGTATATTACAGTATCTCAGGTAATACGTCAATATTAATAACGGGAAAACTAAAAAAGACCAAGCTTCAGATTATGAAACCGGTCTTTGAAATCCGTGACATCATTGAGAATACAATTTTGTTGAGCTATGAGCTACACCGAATATATCCATAGCACGATATACCTATGAAATATCAGCCTTACTGATTGCTTTTTCACTGCCATTCCTAAACCGCCTTAATAATTTTGGTCTATGATCGTAAAAAACATCAGCAAACTCAATCCCGGAACCAGGAATACCACTGACATCGACACGGCATTGCTGACAATATCTAAAAACGGGTAAATACTTTTCTGCTTCTTTCCGCGCTACATTGAGTTCGTGACAGGCAAGCGGCCGGTTAGTTTCTGTTTCCAAATGAGACATTAGCGGAATAACATTGATCAGTGATGCTCCTACCTCTGAGGTAACTCTGGCCACTTCTCCAATGTGACGGTCATTGACTCCCGGTACCAGGAATGTGTTAATCTTTACTACTACCCCGAGTTTAGCGGCCTTTTCGATACCGGAAAGCTGGGCAAGTATTAACCAGCGAGCCGCCAACTCTCCCGTCATGTATTGGCCGTTATACATGATATAGCTAAAAATATTTTTCAGTACTTTAAGGTTTACTGAATTTACGGTAACGGTAATTGTCCTGACGCCGGCATTAAAAGCTCTTTCCACTTTCTCTTTCAGCAATAGTCCGTTAGTACTGAGGCAATTAAGCAACAGAGGAAATTTCCGATGGATTAATTCAAAGGTTTCTAAGGCATGGTCGGAAGCCAGGGTATCACCAGGTCCGGCGATACCGGCCACAGTTATTTGAGGGTATAGCTCCAGCGCTTTCTCTACCACCCCTACAGCTTCCTCGGGATTCAGCAGGGCGTAGTTCTCTCCCGGATGCCTTTTTCTTTTATTTAATCTTAATCCGCGTTTGCAAAAGCGGTACTGAATGTTGCAGGCCGGACTAACGGGGAGATGAATACGTCCAAAACTATTGTGGGCTTCACCACTAAAGCAAGTGTGTTTTGCAACCAGGTGGGTAAACATTCCATCAGACATTGATTGTATGCGATTCGCCAATACTATTACCTCCCCCTTATGCTATTTGACAATTATCCTTCAAAAACTTGGGTTACATCACTGCATACGCTAAAAAGTGTTAGGTTAATAATACAAAAGACCAGTCCCGACTTTCATCAAGTACCAGCCTCTAGTTTTCTAGTCTGCTATTATCCTACTATTCCGATAAATTT
>DATMXV010000013.1:0-8201 GCA_035561335.1 Desulfitobacteriaceae bacterium | reverse complement strand
GTATAGAAAGACTACTTGAATCAAAGGTTCTTCCATTATGTCCCCCCACTAATTCCGTACAACATTATACCGATCAAAATGGACCCTATTGCAGCTTATTCGCCTTTATAAACCTCCAAAATTTCTCTACCCTAAATCATCGACACCATAGAATGGCTCCGATATGGCTATGTCCGATAACGATGGATACCCGAATTTCGCAGATACTCTTATTTTTCATGGTATTTGCGAACATGTTTCGCAAATACCTAACTCTACACGTCATCATTTTAGGAATCAGATGACCAATCCAAAGGACTACGTATGTGGCGAAGCTCTTTTTCACTTACATGAGTATAAATCTCAGTGGTTTTAGAGTTCTTATGTCCCAAGATTTCCCGAATATGTCTTAAGTCGGTTCCACCTTCCAGCAAATGAGTTGCAAACGAATGACGAAGAGAAATCTTCATATATTTATATTTCGCTAAATTACATACATTTCCTCCCCACATCACCAGTAAATTACATTAATCCGGATATTTTTTGTAAATCAAAAAAGAGTACCATTATAACTATTGATCAGTTAATTTTAGTACTCTTGAAAAGCTTATTTTACATTATTTTTGTAAGGTACCAGTTTAACGCACAACCTCCTGAATCAATTCCGGTAGCTCAGGTTGGGCACTGCCTATCTGAATTAGCCGGTCAGCCAAAAGTAAACCCTCAGCCATCTTTTCTTTACTCCCGCTGTACAATTGCAGGATTGGCTCCCCGGCCTCAACCCATTCTCCGGGTTTTTTTAGAAATACCAACCCGGCTCCCAAATCAATCTTGCTCTGCTTGGTCTCTCTTCCGGCCCCCAGAATCATAGATAGGATTCCGATGCGCCGGGCGTCGATTTCTTGCAGATAGCCGCTTTCTTCAGTCAATATTTGTTCCTGACAGCTGCCCAGTTCAAGAGTCCTGTTGGTTATTGCCCGGCAATCTCCGCCTTGCGCGGAAATAAATTGCAGAAACTTCTCCCAGGCCGCTCCGCTGTCCAAACTCTTTCGCAAAAGCTGCCTGCCCTCTTCCACCCCATCAACTTTTTTACCGGCTACCAGCATCCAGGCTCCCAGTTCCAAAGAAACAGTTAATAAATCTTCAGGTCCTTTACCCTGCAGGGCGTCAATAACTTCCAATACCTCCAGGCTGTTGCCGACAGCCCGCCCCAAAGATTGATTCATATCACTGATAACAGCAATAGTTTCCCTTCCCAGGGACTTCCCGATACTAACCATTTGGGCAGCCAGTTCCCGGGCATTTTCCAGAGTGGACATAAAAGCCCCCGAACCATATTTGACATCAAGAACTATCCCTTGGGCGCCGGCGGCAATTTTCTTGCTCATTACCGAGGAAGCGATCAAGGGAATCGAATTAACAGTTGCTGTTACATCCCTTAAGGCATAAAGTTTCTTATCTGCGGGGACAAGATTTCCCGACTGGGCCACAACAGCAAGACCGATTCTATTAACCTGGGCTATAAAAGCTTCCCGGGATAATTCAACCTTAAACCCGGGTATTGAACTTAGTTTATCAATAGTACCTCCGGTATGCCCCAAACCGCGTCCCGACATTTTTGCTATGGGAACACCGCAGGCAGCCACCATAGGACCGATTAACAGGGTAGTTTTGTCCCCAACCCCGCCGGTACTGTGCTTATCAACCACTTTTCCCTGAATCCCGGTAAGATCAAGTTGTTCCCCGCTTTCAGCCATAGCCTTGGTCAGCTCAGCTGTTTCTTCAGGACTCATACCCTGGAAAAAAACAGCCATAGCCCAGGCGGATATCTGATAATCGGGTATACGCTCCCGGACAAACCCCTCAACAATATACCTGATTTCCTCTTTAGTCAGGGTTAAACCCTCTTTTTTCTTTTCTATCAGATCTACCATGCGCAATGTCCCCGGCCTCCCCGCTATTTTGAGAATGAAGTTTCTAAAATATACTCCCATGCCTTCTTAAGCACCAGCAGAAATAAAATTTGAACGTGCACTTCAATCTCCCGATCATTTTCCAAATTAAACAATCTGTTTTGGACATGACAGGATGCTGAGTATTTGATACTATTTGTATAAGTTGGCGTGTAAGGTCTTATTTGTTTTATGATTCGGATAAGATCTTATGTGTTATGAGTTGAATAAGTTTAATAATTTTTCAGGGAAAAGGAAGGTGTTATGAATTGAGTCTGCATATCAGTGCCCCCAAAGGGGCTATCGCTGAAACAATCCTCTTACCCGGAGATCCTTTGAGAGCAAAGTTTGTAGCGGAAAACTTTCTGGAAAACGTTAATTGCTACAATGAAATCAGGGGGATGTTCGGGTTTACCGGAACCTATAAAGGAAAAAAGGTTTCAATTCAAGGCACAGGCATGGGGATTCCTTCAATTTCTATTTATGTAAATGAACTAATTTCCGAATATGGGGTTAAAAATCTGATCAGAATCGGGACATGCGGTTCGATCCAGGAAAACATCCGGCTTAAAGACGTAATCCTTGCCATGAGCGCCTCCACTGATTCCAATATCAATAGAATTAGGTTTAATAATCAGGATTTCGCTCCGACAGCAAATTTCGGTCTTCTGCTTAAAGCCTATAACCATGCTGTCCAAACCAAGCTTCCGGTAAACGTGGGAAGTATCCTCAGTTCCGATACTTTTTATTATGATGATCCCGGCGCCTGGAACATCTGGGCAAAGTTCGGTGTCCTGGCTATCGAGATGGAAGCCGCGGGCTTGTATACCCTGGCCGCAAAATATAATGCCAATGCCTTGGCCCTGCTGACAGTAAGCGATCATTTAATAACCGGAAAATCAGCTTCTCCTGAGGACAGGCAAAAAACTTTCTTAAGCATGATAGATATTGCCCTCAATACAGCGATCGAACTCTCCCGGTAGGTATCTCTCTCCTGAAACAGTACCGGGAAACTTATTTGATCAGGCTGTAAAAGCTTGTCCCATGCCGCAAAGGTTCTGTTTGCAGGATTTCAGCGGCAGTTGCTCCCACATCAGCAAATGACTGCCGGACCCCCAGATTAAGCCCTTGCTTCAGATTCTGTCCGTAAACCAGCAAAGGTACGTATTCCCGGGAATGGTCGGTACTCCCTGTAGTGGGGTCACAGCCATGATCGGCTGTTATGATCAGAACATCTTCCGGACCCAGAGCCCCCAGTATTTCCGGTAAACGCTTATCAAAATCCTCCAAAGCGGTTGCATATCCCTGAACATCATTACGGTGCCCGTAGAGCATATCAAAATCAACCAGATTTGTCATAAGCAAACCCGGACGTTTTTGCGCCATATATTCCAGGGTTTTGTCAATACCATCATTATTGTTTTTAGTCAGGGTAAATTCCGTTACCCCCCGGCCATTATAAATATCCTTAATTTTCCCTACAGCCAGAACCGGCAGGCCCCGTTTTTGCACATGATCCAATAGGGTCTGATACGGCGGGGAAACAGCAAAATCATGGCGATTGGCTGTCCGATAATATTTACCCTCTACCCCCAGAAACGGCCTGGCAATTACCCGGCCGACTTCCATTTCCCCAACCAGCATCTCCCTGGCAAGCGCACATATCCTCATTAATTCAGCAAGAGGTATCACTTCTTCGTGGGCAGCCACTTGAAAAACGGAATCCGCGGATGTATAGACAATCGGCCTGCCTGTTCTAACATGTTCCGGGCCAAGACGCTGAATAATCTCGGTTCCGGAAGCAACTTCATTACCTATAACCTTACGTTGGATAGCCTCTTCATAACGCCGGATAAATTCAGCCGGAAAACCCTGGGGAAACGTGGGAAACGCTTTCTCCAAAATTACTCCGGCCAATTCCCAATGTCCGGTAGTTGTGTCTTTGCCGGCTGAGAGTTCCGCCATCTTGCCATAACTTCCCCGGGGTTTTTCCTCAGGTAAGACACCCGCAAGGGCAGTGATATTGCCCAGACCCAATTTTGCCAGGTTGGGCAAACGTAATCCGCCCAGGCTGCGGGCAATATTCCCCAAAGTATTACTGTCTGAATCTCCATAAGAGACAGCATCCGGCAGTTCACCAATTCCGACACTGTCCATAACAATAATGATTACTCTGGAAAGCATACATAATCACTCCTAATGGGCACGGGGATGTGCCCTGTTAAATACGTCCAGAATCCTTTTTCTGGTCAAATGCGTATAAATCTGGGTTGTGGAAATATCCGAATGCCCCAGTAATTCTTGGACAGAACGCAAATCAGCCCCGTTGTCCAATAAATGAGTTGCAAAAGAATGCCGCAGCATATGGGGGGAAATATTCTGATCCAAACCGTGTTCATAAGCCCATTGTTTAAGAATTTGCCAAAATCCCTGCCTGGTCATCTGTCGTCCCCTTGAGTTCAGAAAAAGAACATCTGAAGATTTCTTGCCGGCCAGACGATGACGCGGACCATATAAATAACTCCTGACCGCCTGGATTGCCGGTTCCCCCAAGGGAACAAGCCGTTCTTTGCTCCCTTTACCTCGACAGAGAATATAGCCGGCTTCCAGCGAGACGTCTTTTAAACGTAAGCTGATTAGTTCCGAGACCCTCAAACCGCTGCTGTATAAAACTTCAATCATCGCCCGGTTGCGTATTTTCAGGTCTGTCTGTTCTTCCGGAACATCCAGTAGTTTGTCCATAGTTTGCTCAGACAAGACTTTAGGCAGGGTTTGTCCCAAACGCGGATGCGTCAGATATCCTGTGGGATTATCTTTTCTATACCCTTCAGACGCCAGGAAAGCGAACAAACCCTTTAGCGATGCCGCATAACGGGCTATACTCCGGGCTGATTTTCCCTGTTCTTTCAAAAAGAAAATAAACAAAAAAAGGTCATTGGCTTCACAGTTTAAATAATCTTTTTGCCGCTCAGCAAGAAAAACACCAAGAAAACGCAGGTCCCGTTCATAAGCCTGGCAGGTGTTTTTTGCCAATCCCCTTTCCACTTGGAGATAGGTTAAATACCTGTTTAGTTCCAAACTGGTTGTTGAATCCATAAAATCCCCCCATCTCGAGGTTCATGGTCCATTATCTGAATCTGTACCTGTACCGGGTAAAAGATGTAAAACAAACTCTTTCCAGGGATGAGCTTCAACACGCATTGGGTTGCCATTCGGTTTCTCTTCATCCCGAACAATCGAAGAAATCCAAATATCACAAATAGCTGCCAGTTTAGGCAAAAGTAAAGTCAACAATACCAGAAGGATCAAAACCCGTCCCACATATTGAATAAGCACCCACAGTTTTTTTCTTTGCATACGCCTACCTCCATACATAAACGTATGCAACTAGATAACAATTCATAATGCATAATGCACAATTCATAATTTTGATAATACTCCTGCAAAACCCCATATTTCAATTATAGCTACATATACGGTTGATAACAGCACATAAACAACAAAATATGACCTGTTAAAAAGCAAAATTAATATTTTTAGAGTGGAATCCTAATTATGCATTATTAATTAAGCATTTTGCATTTATTTAAGCGTTTCTTCCGCTGAAGTACAAGTAATATTAAGGGATTGGGCTACAGCTTTACAGATTAATTTTCCCTTAACAACATTAATACCTTTGCGGAGGGCCGGGTTTTCCTGAATTGCCCTGAGAAAGCCTTTATTGGCTAATTCCAGGGCATATTCCAGGGTCACATTAGTCAGGGCATAGGTTGAAGTCCGGGCCACTGCACCGGGCATATTGGCTACACTATAATGAAGGATCCCGTATTTTTCAAATGTTGGGTTGCTATGGGTCGTTACCCTGTCAATTGTCTCGATACATCCACCTTGATCAATAGAGACATCTACAATAACACTCCCAGGGGCCATACTTTTTACCATATTATCTTTTACCAGGCGAGGCGCCCGCGCTCCGGGAATCAGGACCGCCCCGATTAACAAATCCGCCTGCCTGACACTGGAGGCAATATTAAAGGTATTTGACATCAGGGTTTTGACATGACCACAGAAAAGGTCGTCAAGTTCACGCAGTCTTTTATCACTTTTTTCAATAATTATAACATCTGCTTGCATACCTAAGGCAATTTTGGCAGCATTAGTACCAACAATACCCCCGCCGATTATTGCAACCTTAGCCGGAAGGACCCCTGGCACCCCACTTAAAAGAATGCCTTTTCCGCCATAGGTTTTCTCTAAAAAATGTGCTCCTATCTGTACTGCCATCCGGCCGGCAACCTCGCTCATTGGAACAAGCAACGGTAAAGATCCGTCATCCAGTTGGATTGTCTCATAGGCAATCGCAATAGCTTTCCTGTCCATCAAAGCTTTCGTTAGTTCCGGTTCCCGTGCTAAGTGCAGAAAAGTAAACAGAATCTGTCCCTCTTTGAAAAGATAATATTCTGCGGCTAAAGGCTCTTTAACTTTATAGATCATATCTGCTTCCCAAACCTCTGCCGCTGTTTCTAAAACCTGGGCCCCGGCCTCAATATACTCTTGATCAGAAATCCCGCTGCCGGCTCCGGCAGATTTCTCAATAATAACCTGATGACCGGCCTGAACAAAATCATGCACACCGGCCGGAGTAACTGCAACCCGATTTTCATGATTTTTTATCTCTTTTGGTACTCCGATAATCATGATGCAGGACCTCCATTTGTTACTGAATTATAAACTCCACTGTTTTCATTTTTCAGGAATCAAAATACATAAGACAGGCCATATTCATTCTGACTTCCGACTCCTGACTCCTGGCTTCTGATTTCTGCCTTCAGACTTCCGACTTCCGACTTCCGACTTCCGGCTTCTGGCTTCTGGCTTCCGACTCCTGAAATTACCGTTATCAGAGGTTAAATAAATTTACCCCTAATAAAGAAAAATAACCCTGTGTTACCCCTACTAAAACAGCTCCTATTGAAACTAAACCGGCCGCGGCGGTATAATAAAGAAATTCCTTGCGTAAATACTCACCGTTGGTCCGTCCTCTCAGAAGCATAAAAGAAAAAATTGTCGCCGTCCCGGCTCCTAAAAATAACAGCGGTACAGCCAGAAGAGAAGGCAAAAGTATAGTAAGCAAAGCTAACCCCAAACCGAATAAACCTTTCATTTGGATAAAAAAGCTGACCGTAAAACCCAAAACAAAACCGCGGGTAAATACTATAAAATAGATTAAAGGCGTACCGATAAATGTTAAGCCCAAAATCCAGATGGCGGCCATCATAACAAAAGTATCCCTGGCCAATAATTTAAGAAATTCCGGGTCCGGTTTATGCGGCTGACTGGAAAGCAAAGAATCAAGGAACTTGCCAAGTTGTGTGTTTTCAGAACTTCCCAAAGCTCCTACGCCAACTGTTCCAAAAACTACTCCTGCCAGATATATCCCGGTAAGGGTTAAATAAATCAGCCAGTACTGACGAACATGTTCCCGGAGGATTGTCCACATTTTACCTGCCCCCTTTTTAAAGAAAAGCATTTGCTCCTTTAAAAATATTCCGGAGAACAGGAATGTATGTCCACATTTTACTTTTGAATACGCCCAGCATAAATCACTTTAATTTACCATTTACCAGGAGGATGCCCAAGGTTGTTTTTGCATCCTGGAATTGGCCCTTTTCCGCCATCTCCAGCGCTTTCTGCCAGGGAATTACTTCTACTTCCAGGAATTCATCTTCATCAGGGTTCAGGGGATCCGCAACCAGGTCCCGGGCCCAAAACAGATGGATAGCCTCATCGGAAAATCCCGGGGTACTATAGTAAATACCCAGAGGTTTCATATCACCCCGGTAACCGGTCTCCTCCCTTAATTCGCGCACAGCGCAATCTACAGGCGCTTCCCCGGCATCGAGCTTTCCGGCGGGGATTTCCAGCAAATCCCTTCCAAGGGGATAACGGTATTGTCTAACCAACAGCAGGCCATCTTCTTTGATTGCGACAACAGCCACGGCCCCGGGATGCTTAACATACTCCCGGGTAGACTTCTCCCCATTGGGAAGCGCTGCCGTATCTTTATGAACACTGATTATTTTTCCCTTAAATATTATTTCCTGACTAAGGCAAGTCTCCGTAAAATCTTTTTTTCTCATAAAACCTCCTAATGGGATTTACCAATTCACGCTTAACTATTATATCCCAAATAAAAATCATCATTACAGCAGAATCATGTAAAGAAAAACACTCCATTCAAAATTGATGGAAGTGTTTTTAAATACAAAT
>DATMXV010000012.1:0-2182 GCA_035561335.1 Desulfitobacteriaceae bacterium | reverse complement strand
GTTTTGAAGAGATGATATCTTTAGCTTTATTTTACAGGAAAAGGGGGCAATTAAATTGTGGTTATGATAATCAGGTTAAAGAAACGGTCTTGAAATTTTTTGACATGATGAGCAAAGATATTAAAAAATCCATGATTGATTGAGACAGGAGTGAGTGAAGTGTTAAAGAAATATTTTAACAGGTTAGTTTTTTTAACAACAATATTCTTATGGTTAAGTCAGGTTGCTATTATACCGGTACTGGCCGCAACTGGGTCCCAAGTTTCCGGAGAAGAAAAACAATATACAAGTAAAAGGCTTGCCGGGGAAGACAGAATAGGGACTTCCCTGGCAATAGCGGAAGAATACAGTAGTCTAACATTACAAAACGTTATCCTGGCATTTGCCTATGATTTTCCGGATGCCCTTTCAGGAAGCGTACTGGCTAAAAAATTAAATGCTCCGATATTATTAGTCGGCGGCAGTTCCAGGGAAAACTCAAATGTATTTAATTTCATCAAGAATCATTTGGATCCTAACGGTAATGTATATATTCTGGGTGGAACCGGTGTTATAAGTGATGACATTCAAAGTTCAATTCAAGCGCTTGGCTTTAAAAATTTTATCAGGCTGGGCGGAGCGGACAGGGTAGAAACAAATCTGAAAATAGTAGATACATTAAGGGCTTCCCAAGGTACTCCGGTAGTAATTACGACTCAGAACGATTTCCCTGATGCGCTGAGTATCTCTGCTGTAGCTGCATCAAAAGGATATCCAATCCTGCTAAGTGATCTGAACTCAATTGATCAGAAAACACTTGATGTAATCAATTCGATTAAACCTGATCAGATTTTGATTATTGGCGGAACCGGTGTTGTCAGCAGCGATGTAGAAAATCTATTAAAATTGTCCGGTTCCGATGTGACAAGAATTTCAGGGGCCGACCGTTTTGAAACATCACTGGCAGTGAGCAATTATTTTAAACTTGAGACTGATTCAGCCATTATTGCTGCAGGTTATAATTTTGCCGATGCCCTGGCAGGGAGTTCCCTGGCGGCTAAACTTAAGGCCCAAATACTTTTAACTGATAATAAAGACATTATAAAACAAAAACAACTACTGGATTCCACAAATATAACTAACCTGTATATTTTAGGCGGAACCGGAGCTGTTTCGGAAAGTGTTGTTTCTGATTTAATCTCAGTTACGCTTACATTTAGCGGCTGGTTAGCTGATTCTGATTGCAGTCCCCAAAAGACTGACCCAACAACGATGGGTAATCAATGCCTTAAATGCCCTAAGTGCGTGGCCGGCGGTTATGGGATTTCTTTGAAGCAATCTGACGGAACCTATATATACTACAAATTCGATGAAAACGGTCATAACCTGGCAAAAGATATTGCCGCGGCGACAACATGCTTAAAGGTTCCGGCAATAAGGGTTCAAGGCAAATTGACTGGAGAGCTGGTTACCATCGACAGCAAAAACTATCAGGTATTAAAAGTATACTCAATTTCAGAATCATCAACCTTGGAGAGCATAGCAGTAACAACTCCGGCAACAAAACTTGTTTATTCAGTAGGAGATGAATTGGATATCACAGGTTTACAAGTAACAGGCACTTATAAGGATAGTACTACTGCCCTGCAAGCAATTACCCCGGCAAATGTAAGCGGTTTTGACAGTTCAGCGCCTGCAGCAAAGCAAATTTTGACAATCACGGCCGGAGGGAAAACAACAACTTATCCAATTACAGTAAGTGCTGGACCAACTGTTCAGACTTTTACCGGTTATATTATCGATGAGGATTGCTTTGCTGCGATGCCGGATGATCCGGGAGCAGATACAAAAAATTGTTTAAGCATGTCAGCCTGTGCCGCCAGCGGTTATGGCATAGCGGTTCTTCAAGCTGACGGAACTTATAAATTCTATTATTTTGACGGTGAATTCGCCCCTGAGGCCACCGGGGCCCAAATACAAGCGGCTGACTTGATTAAAAATACAACAAAACAGAATCATATATCCGTTAAAGTGACAGGGATATTGAATGGTAATTCAAAAGTTTCTCCGGCTGATGGGAAAAGTTATCCGGTAATAACTGTATCTGCGCTAGTTGAAAATTAATTAATTGCCGAAGAAAATATTACAGAAGCAAAAATAGAAAAGCATACTCTGGGTCAAGGAGTATGTTTTTCTATAGGAT
>DATMXV010000011.1:0-5708 GCA_035561335.1 Desulfitobacteriaceae bacterium | reverse complement strand
GATAAAAACTCTTATTATTCATCACAGAATTTCTCCTTTCAAGACCAGCTTTTCCTGTAAAAACTTCCGGCCCCTGGAAAGCCTTTGATCTACGACATTCCTGTCTACAGAAAATGTCCTGGCTATGTTTTCTATACCTTCAGAAAGAAAGTAACGTCTTATAAAAATTTCCCTATCCTGAGCATTCATATCATTAATAGCTTCGAAAAGCTCTTTCCTGTTTTCCTTTGATACCACAATATTTTCCGTAGTAAGTTCATCACATAAATCATTGTCATCAATACATTCTACAGAATTTTGTTTACAGATCTTCCTCTGATAATCAATGGCCTTATATTTGGAGATGGCTGCAATCCAGCATTTGAAGTTACCCTTTGTCTCGTCAAAGCTTGCAATGTTGTTCCACGCAGATAAGAATATATCGTTTACACACTCCTCAATGTATGGTTCATAGAAGCCTGCCTTTAGCACACTTCGCACAATACTATAAACCAAATTACAGTACTTATTGATGGTAAATTCAAGTGCTCTTCTGCTTTTCTTCTTCATTTGCGCCACATAATTTGTGTCATTTATCTCCATGTTCCCGCCACCTTCATTCCTTGAGAAGCTTCTTATGAGTTAATACGAAGCAACTTGGGTTTTCTGACAAAAATACTAATTGTTAAATAAATAAGTGCCTAAGTATTCCTTCATAAGGGTATTAAAAGAGAGCCAAATGTTTAAATCCCTTGATATACAGAAAGAGGGATTAAAAAAATAACCTTCGTTACAGACCCAAATAACGAAGGAAATATTTAATCGGTAGAGTATAAGAATAATTGGAAGATTGGCAGTACTTAATGTTCATAGTGCGGAAGAGTCCACTAATTAGAGCTGGGTTTATCAGCTTTTCTTCTAAGCCTAAGTTTGTTGGCATCCAGTTCAGACATTAAAATCTTTTTAAAACAAATTATATTCTCTTGACTGTTAAAGTAGCGTTTTGGAACAATGAGTACCTCCCATAATGATATATAAAGAATAAAATCAGCCCAACAAGTAAAAGTACTGCTATGGCAAGGACCAGGCTAAATATCAAAAACGGCAAGGAAAAATAACGTGGGAATCTCAATGTATACCCTATCGCAGATATCAAAACTATAGCGAACAAAGCAATTGCTATTTTAATCCATACTTTTATACCTGACCGTATGCCCAATGTTAAATGATCATTAAAAGTTGTAATCCCTGTAAACCTAACCTCTGGTTCAGGATGAGCAGGTTCCCATTCTTCTCCTCCAATTTTTACAGGCTTGAGAATTTGGTTATACAAAATCGTATCAATCATACATTCTGGCTACATTGTTTAAGAATAATGTGTCATATGGATAGCACGAAGTTGAATTATTGATTCCCGAATTTCTTATGTTTCCATGAATTGGATTAATTCATGGTTGAACTTTTGACGCTGATCATAGAACAGGAAATGACCGCAAGCGTCAAATGGTACCAGCTTGGAATTTCTGATACTGTTCTTTTGTGCTATCGCCAAGGGGTATAGACAGACCTGGTCATTAATCCCGTGAAGGATCAGCGTTGGAACATTTATAGTTTTAAGATCATTAAATAAGCCTTCTTCATCCAGCCAAGTGTTTGCTATCGCCGCAGTAGACCAGCTCGCCGCCTGCAGCCCCAATTGGAAAATCCAATCTGACAATGGGGCGGTAACAGGATTATAAAAGATCATATTTCCAAACCCTCTCAGCATGCTGGGCCGGTCGTTATATGTACCCTGTATGATGTTAATCACAGCTTGTTTTTGCAAACCATATGGAAAATACGGGCGCTGGATAAGACTTGGCGCCGCCGCGGCAAAAAGGGCGAGTTTTGAGACACCATAACCATTATGTCTGGTCATGTATCTGACGCAAATCGCTCCCCCGGTTGAATGTCCTCCAAGGGTAAAATCCTGCAATTTGAATGCCTCAACTACACTTCTTATATCATCCGACAATCGGTTATAATCGTAACCTGTCCAGGGTTTGTCCGATAAGCCGAACCCCCGGCAGTCCATTCCGATACACCTGTACCCCATTTTGGGCAATTGGTTGAACTGATATTCAAACAAATTATGGTTTCCCGGCCACCCGTGAATTAACAGGATTGCCTTTGTGCCTGCCGGATTAATATCCTCCACAAAAATTTTTACATTCGGTTCAACACTAATATACGATCCCATGTATGTACACCCCATTCCTAAAATCTCTAATAATATAGGGTATACACTTGAGAATTTTTTTGTGATGGCTGCGCCTGCTGAGGCAAAATAATGTTAAAAACAGTATTCATGAAGCGTCCCAACCACATTCATCATCCTCCAGTTTCGTAAATGTCGTTATCTGATGCCCTTCCGACACTTAATCCTAAGTAAACCAATAAATATTGCGCTGTCTCTATTGACACCGAAATTAGAGCGCCTATTGCCAATGTTCTTTTAAAAGACCTTAACTTAACCCAAAACATCGGTAAGAAAAACCCCAGGGGAAGTAGTAATAAAAAATTACCAAGAAGCCCGTTTTCGATTTTAATGTCCTTGATGATCAGTTTACCCATCTTCCCCTGGGATAGCTCAATTGGATAATTACCGTTGATAATTCTTGTACTTTCTCCAGGATCCTTTGCTTTTGTTGTAATTGTTTTTTGAGTAATGGTACAGCCCGAGTCCTGATCCGCCCTTACAACTGGATCCCCACTTACAACTTCTTCGCCACCGACTATATACCTGCACGGGATTACAGTAAGATACTGGGGAATGTTTTTTACTTTTTGAAATTGGGCTGTTCCTTTAAAATCCCTACCATAAGGTAAGTCGGCATTTCCGCCCCAACTACCGCCTTCTGAAGAAAGCTCCGTACCCTGATCATCAAAAATAAACCATCTGTAAAAGACATGCATTGCTCTCGTTTCAGCGTTTTTATCCTTATAATTTCCACTAAAGTATCTGACCCCTACCGAGCGGTAGCTCAGACAATTAGCGGAATAAAATCCCAGCGGCTTGAAATACTAAGAGCAAAAGCAATTAACAAAAGAAATGGGGATTTCAAGTGCATGCCAATAAGTCTGACGATCACAGCAGGAAAAAGATGGAACAGCTTAATGAGTATCTAGTGAATGATCAGGGTAAGCAGCTCACCACCGACAACGGGGTAAAACTCGCCAATACCGATGATTCCTTAAAGCTAGGGGAGCGAGGGCCAACCCTCCTGGAGGATTTTCATTTCCGGGAGAAAATAACCCACTTCGACCATGAGCGCATTCCGGAGCGCGTAGTGCACGCGCGCGGCTTCGGCGCCCACGGGTTTTTCCAGCTCTATGAATCAATGGCGCAGTACACCAAGGCCAAATTCTTGCAGGACCCTAAGGTAAAAACACCGGTGTTTGTGCGCTTCTCGACCGTCGTCGGCTCCAAGGGGTCGGCCGACACCGTGCGCGATGTGCGCGGCTTTGCCGTCAAGTTTTATACTGAAGACGGCAATTTCGACATCGTAGGCAACAACATCCCGGTTTTCTTCATCCAGGACGCCATTAAATTCCCCGACCTAATCCACGCGGTCAAACCCGAGCCGCATAACGAGGTGCCGCAGGCCACGACTGCCCACGACACTTTTTGGGATTTTGTGATTAACGCGCCGGAAACAGCGCACATGGTCATGTGGGCCATGTCGGACCGGGCCATCCCCAGGAGCTTCCGCATGATGGAGGGCTTTGGGGTCAACACCTTCCGCTTGATCAACGCGAAAGGGCAGGCGAGGTTTGTGAAATTCCACTGGAAGCCGCTTTTGGGTGTGCACTCACTGGTGCGTGACGAGGCACAGAAGCTCTCGGGCAAGGACCCCGATTTCCACCGCCGCGACTTGTGGGACGCGATCGAGCAGGGCAATTACCCGGAATACGAGTTCGGCGTCCAGATGATTGAGGAAAACCAGGAATTCGCCTTTGACTTCGATATCCTCGATCCGACCAAGATCTGGCCCGAGGAACTAGTCCCGGTCAAGATCATCGGCAAGCTGACGCTCAATAAGAATGTGGACAATTTCTTCGCCGAGACCGAGCAGGTAGCTTTTTGCCCCGCCAACATCGTGCCCGGCATTGATTTCAGCAACGACCCGCTTTTGCAGGGACGCCTGTTTTCTTACGAGGATACCCAGATCAGCCGTTTAGGCGGGCCTAACTTCCGGCAAATTCCGATCAACCGGCCGGTCGCGCCGGTGCACAACGACCAGCGCGACGCCTTGCACCAGATGCGGATCCATTCGGGAACGGTCAGCTATTTCCCAAATGCGCTAGCGCAAAATTCGCCCGCCCCGGCGGACGAGGCGGAAGGAGGTTTTGCCCATTACACCCAGCGGGTGGACGGACAAAAAGTGCGTGCGCGCAGTCAGAGCTTCCGCGATCATTTCAGTCAGGCCACCTTGTTCTGGAACAGCATGTCGCCAGTCGAAAAAGCGCATATCATCGACGCCTTCCATTTTGAAGTCGGGAGCGTTAAGGACAAAAGGATTAAACAGGCTGTAGCCGACATGTTTGCCCATGTCGCACCCGAGCTGGGAGCGCAGATTGCGGCAGGCATCGGCGTCAACTCCCCCCCGCCGGCAGCGCCTTCAGACACGCGGGCAGTGTCCGGCGGCAAAATAGCTGTCTCGCCCGCGCTCAGCCAGGAGAATACCATCAAAACGGCCAGGGGCAGAAAAGTAGCGGTTCTGATCGAGAACGGCTTTTGTCCGATGGCCTTTAAAACAATGACGGACGAACTCCAAGCGGCCGGTGCGGCGGCTGAAACAGTCAGCAGCAGCTTGAGCGCCCTTATTGGTAAAGACGGCAAGACGAAGCTCGAACCCAACAAGTCTTTTACCAATGCCGGTGCCCTGCTTTACGACGCGGTGTTTATCCCCGGCGGCACCGCCGAGCATATCAAGGCGCTCAAACGCAATATCGACGCTCGTAATTTTATCAACGAGGCCCTGCAGCATAAGAAGACGATCGGCGCCACGGACGAGGCGATAGAGCTGCTTAAATTCACCGACACGGCCGCCCTGCTCTCCGGCATGGCGGACAAAGGGAAAGCGCCCCGGGTTTTCCAGGGCATCGTTACAGTCAAGGGAACAGTCAAATTCCAGCCCTTCTGCGTGGAATTTGTTAACCAGCTTGCTATGCACCGCCACTGGGCGCGGGTAACCGGTTTAGCGGAAGAGAGGCTGAACTCCGGTCAGGAAAAGGGATATCCGGGTTTCATCCAGGGAAATATAAGATCAGAACCCGGGGTGTATTCAGATAACCGTGATCATTACCGGAACTGAAGCCGGCGGATAAGTTAGAGGATCTGAAGTTACCGGATCTGAAGCTGGCGGATAAGCAGTCAGTCATCCTCGTTATAACAATTATCCAAGTTTACAAATAAAACAGGGGCCGGGTTTTTCAGTGAGTTGAGAAACCCAGCCCCTGTTTTTGGGCTGACGACAGCGGTTTCACCTTGAGCGTTTCTAACCAAACACCAGGTATGATTATCACTTGAGACAATCGTTACCTTTTCACGGGTCTCTAACAACAGTACTTTTGTCGGATCATTTCTGGATTTTAGCATAGCTTTAAAGTTAAAATAACCATAATAACCCAAAATGATTGTACTTAAAAAGGCTGCAAATGTCAATTTGTATAATATCAAACATATG
>DATMXV010000010.1:0-7221 GCA_035561335.1 Desulfitobacteriaceae bacterium | reverse complement strand
ATATACTATAGTTAAAGGATGAGTTATCGTATGAAGGATAGTCGTAAGTTTTTGTTAAAGGCGGCAGCGGTTGGAACATCTATTTCGTCGACATTAGCAGGGTTGGTATTGGGCGGTTTTTTTTTTGGTCAATATCTTGATAACCGTTGGGGGACCCGGCCATTGATGCAGCTTTCACTGATGCTTATTGGATTGGTATTGGGAGGAATTTTTTTTGTAATGGCTCTAATCAAACTTGGAAATACTGATGATGAAACTTGATAAATCAGTCTTGTTTGGAGGCACAGTTATTATCCTTTTGGCAATTACTCTGACTGGCTATCGTACTTTGTTTGGAGCATTGATAGGATTCTGGCTAAGCTTTTTTTCTACAGAATTACTTTACCGTGATAGTGATCGCTCCTTAGAAGGAATTTTATTAAATGCGATCAAGCGTATGCGCCGTGGATTATTTATACGTTTTGGTATCATATCTTTGGTTGTCGTCGGGATTGCCCATTTTCAAAGGGCTTGGATTCCCAGCTTTATTGTAGGCTTTGCAGTTGGGATTCCTATATCACTGATTTCTATATATAGACAGCATAATTTGAAGAGAAAGGGGTGATAACAGTATGCATGAAGAACTTATCCTTTGGCACCTTGGCAATATGACATTCCATGGAAAAACATTAATTATGACTTGGTTTGTTATGGTTCTGATATTAATTTTTTGTTTTATGGGTGTGCGCCGCTTAACAAGCGATAAGCCGGGTAAGATGCAGAATGTCCTGGAGTGGATAATGGATCTTGTCCGGGGGCTGATTTCGGATAGTATGGATTATCAAAAGGGGCGTTCGCTGCTTAATTATCTTGTAACTTTGATTTTATTTTTATTATTCTCAAATTTGATTGGTCTGGTACCTAATTTTACCTTTAATTTATTTGAGCATTTAAATATTGAGGCTGCTCACCTGAACAAAATATTTGAAGGACCAACCCTGCAATCGCCGACCGCAGATGTTAATACTACTATAGCTCTGGCATTGCTGACGATTACTATAGTCGTAATTTATGGCATAAAGCACAAGGGATTACATTATTTTCATCACTTCATCGAACCATTTGTGTTTTTCTTACCGATAAATATCCTTGATTTCGTTGCCAAGCCCTTAACTTTAGCCTTCCGTCTTTTTGGCAATATTTTCGCAGGTGAAGTGCTGATCAAAGTAATATTGATGCTTCCGGGTATATGGGTTTTTGCAGGGGTTCTTCCGGATGCCGCTTGGCTTGGATTTAGTATTTTTATCGGAGTTATTCAATCTTATGTCTTTACATTACTTACGACAGCCTATGTATCTCAGGCAATTAGTGAATCCCATTAATATTAAACCTAATTTAGATGTCAGTTTTCAGTGATGCAAGCGCATGCTGAGGAAATACTTATTTTAAATAATCTAAGTAATATAAGGATTAAGAAAGGAGGAAACACAAGTGGATGCATATATTGGTGCAGGTTTAGCTCTTGGATTGGCAGCACTTGGAGCCGCTATTGGTGATGGACTTGTAATTTCTAAGACGATTGAAGGAGTTGCGCGTCAGCCTGAGGCGAAAAATACTCTGCAAGGACTTATGTTTCTCGGCTTTGGTTTAGTTGAGGCTTTGCCGTTGTTATCGTGGATCATTGGTCTTCTTCTTTTCATGAAGTCATGAAGTAAGAAATTGGGTTGGAAATCATCTTACCTGATTTGATCAAGGGGGAACTAAAGTTCCCCCTTGAAAAAATCCTTTTTGGGACAAATCAGACTAGTGAAGGGGGGTAAACGGTGGATATACTTGCATTTGACTATACTGTTCCGGCTCAGATTATTTCTTTCTTATTGCTTGTTTGGCTGCTTAGCAGATTTGTTTGGAAGCCATTGACAAATATGATGGAAAAACGGCGGATATCAATAGAAAATACCCTTAATCAAGCACAGGAAGAACGTCAGCAGGCAGAGCAAATAAAACGTGAATATCAGGAAGAAATGCGCCAAGCCCGGCATGAAGCCCAGGAGGTTATTGCCAAGGCAACTAAGGTAAGCGAGGATCGGGCTGCGGAGATTTTAGCTTTAGCCCGTGAAGAAGCGGAAAAAGTTAAGAAAGAGGCTCTCCTTGATATTGAACGGGAACGTGATCGGGCTATTTTAGAGGTTAGAGCTCAAGTGGCCGATTTATCCATTGCCGTTGCTGAAAAAATTATTCGTCAGCAGCTTGACCTGCCGAGCCAAGATAAGCTTATTGAGCAATTTATTCAAGAGGTAGGGGAAATGCCATGTTAAGTGGAGCCTTAGCTCAGAGGTATGCGCAGGCCTTATTTGAATTAGTAGGAAATACAGCGTTGGATAGTTTTGATACGGAATTGCGGGAGTTAACTCAAATTATCCGAGAACGTAAAGAGTTGGCTCAAGTTTTGTATCATCCCCATATTCCTACAGCGGAAAAGAAATCTTTTATAAATAAGATTTTCGAAGGTCAGATTAGTGAGACGATGCGTAATTTCATTTTCTTATTAATTGATAGGCGTCGCCAAAATTTCCTGCAACCGATACAAAAAGAATTTGCCCGGCTGGCAGATGAAGCCCGGCAGATTGTTGAAGCGAAAGTTGTTAGTGCTACACCCTTAAGTGCTAGCCAGGAAGAACGGCTCAAAAAGGAACTTGCCCGTTTGACAGGAAAAAATATTCGTCTGGTAAGTCAATTGCGTCCCGAACTTATCGGGGGGGCATTTGTCCAAGTTGGTGACCGCGTACTAGATGGCAGTATTGCCCATTCATTAAAACGGATGCGTGCAAAATTAGGATAATTTTTAGTTATGATTTATTTGAATTTGAACTAAACTAAATAACCTCAGGGAATAGGGGTGAAAAAGCAGGATGAATTTACGTCCAGAAGAAATAAGTTCTATTATCAAACAGCAAATTGAGCGCTATGAAAGTGCCATTGAGGTTGTTGATGTAGGAACGGTTATTCAAGTTGGAGACGGGATTGCCCGTGTCTATGGTTTGGAAACGGCAATGTCCGGTGAACTCCTGGAATTTCCGGGAGGAATATATGGCATGGCCATGAATTTGGAAGAAGATAATATTGGGTGCGTTATCCTGGGTCCCTACATTGGAATTAAAGAAGGCGACCAGGTTAAAAGGACCGGACGGATTGTGGAGGTCCCGGTTGGAGATGCTTTGATCGGACGGGTAGTAAATGCTCTTGGCCAGCCGATTGACGGCAAAGGTGAGATCAAAACTGACAAATACAGGCCGATTGAACACATCGCTCCGGGGGTCATTTACCGTAAATCTGTTCATGAACCATTACAAACAGGCTTAAAATCTATTGACGGTATGGTTCCCATCGGTCGTGGCCAACGGGAGCTTATTATTGGAGACAGGCAGACCGGTAAAACGGCGCTGGCGATCGATACCATTATTAATCAAAAGGGTCAAAATGTTATCTGTATCTATGTAGCGGTTGGCCAAAAGGCCTCAACGGTTGCTAATGTTCACAAAATCCTGGAAGATGCAGGGGCCATGGATTATAGTATTATTGTTTCGGCAGTTGCCTCCGAACCGGCTCCCATGGTCTACATTGCCCCATATAGTGGCTGTGCCATTGGCGAAGAGTTTATGTATAACGGGAAACACGTTTTGGTTGTTTATGATGATCTTTCCAAGCAGGCGGTAGCTTATCGTGAGCTTTCGCTTTTGCTGAGACGTCCGCCCGGACGTGAAGCTTATCCCGGAGACGTTTTTTATCTGCATTCACGGCTTTTGGAGCGTGCTTGCAAACTGTCGGATGACCTTGGCAGCGGCTCGCTGACAGCCTTGCCTATTATTGAAACCCAGGCCGGCGATGTTTCCGCTTATATTCCGACGAATGTTATTTCGATTACCGACGGACAGATCTTCCTGGAGTCCGATCTGTTTTATTCCGGTTTCCGTCCGGCTATTAATGTCGGTATTTCAGTATCCCGGGTCGGTGGCAAAGCTCAAAACAAGGCAATGAAACAGGTTGCCGGACAACTGCGTTTGAGTTTGGCCAATTACCGGGAATTGGCGGCTTTTGCCCAGTTTGGTTCAGATCTTGATAAAGCGACTCAGTTAACTCTGGCCCGTGGACAGCGGACAATGGAAATTCTAAAACAAGGTCAATATCAACCAATGCCTGTTGAAGAAGAGGTAGTGGTTATTTATCCGGCCGTAAAAGGAATGCTGGATGAAATTGAAGTAGATCAGATTCAAAGGTTTGAACAAGAATATCTGCGTTTCATGCGCTCCGAAAAAGCTGATTTACTGGCTCTCATCCGCAATGAAAAAGAGCTTACAGACGATTCGTCGGCTCTGTTGGAGGCAGCCATTAAAGAATTCATAAAAGGATTCTTAAGCTTAAATTAAAAAGGAGTAGGTGAACGAAGTGGCAGGAGTACGCGATATTCGTCGCCGGATCCGCGCTATACGCAATATGCAGCAGATTACGAAGGCGATGAAAATGGTTGCCGCGGCAAGATTACGGAAAGCCCAAGATAAAGTAATTGCTGCCCGTCCATATGCCAACCAACTGCAAGAAGTGTTGGCTCGAGTAGTCCAAGCCCAAGCGGGCGTCAAACATCCTTTGCTCGAGAAACGAACTGTGCAAAAAGTTGGGTATATCTTGGTAACGTCCGACCGGGGTCTTTGCGGAGGATTCAATGCTAATTTAATTCGCAAGACGACAAGTCTGCTTCAGGAACAAACTTCTGAAACAGGCCTGGTTACTGTAGGCCGGAAAGGACGGGACTTCTTTCGTCGCGGTACAGTGCAGATTATGGCGGAGTATACGGGATTAGGAGATAGTCCCACTTACGCTCAGGCACAAGAGATTGCTTCAGAAGTAATGCATCTCTATCAAAACGGTGAAATTGATGAAGTTTATTTAATGTTTGCTGAGTTTATCAGTGTTATTACAAATAGACCCACACTGACAAAATTATTGCCTATAGAGAAACCTGCGGAAAATAATGAAAAACCTGTAGGAGAAGTTAAGGGAGTGTATCTTTTTGAGCCTTCTCCCGAAGAGATCCTCGCTCGGTTGTTGCCTGCGTATGTTGAGAATTCAATTTATCGTGCTATTTTAGAGAGTAAAGCGAGTGAACAAGGGTCCCGGATGACGGCCATGAGTGCGGCAACAGATAATGCTGTTGACATGATTGACCGTCTGACACTGATAATGAATCGCGCACGCCAGGCAGTAATTACTAAAGAGATCTCAGAAATCGTCGGAGGAGCGGCTGCCCTCGAATAGCTGCCGAAATACCCAAGAAGGAGGTTTAGCGCCTGTGAATATTGGTAAGATAGTACAAGTACTTGGTGCGGTAGTTGATGTCAAGTTTGCTCCTGAAGAACTGCCGGAGATCTACAGTGCTATTAAGGTTGAAGAACCAGAGCGAAATATAAAATTAACCTTGGAAGCTGCGCAACACTTGGGCAATGATACTGTTCGTTGTGTAGCAATGTCCTCTACGGACGGCCTGCAAAGAGGAATGGATGCCGTCAACACCGGAGCGCCGATCACAATTGCAGTGGGTGATGAGACCCTTGGTAAAATGTTTAATGTCTTAGGTGAACCTATTGATGGTAATCCTCCGCTTAAATCGGAAACAAATTATCCAATTCACCGTCCGGCGCCGGCTTTTGTCGACCAAGACCCGTCAACAGTTATGCTGGAAACCGGGATTAAAGTTGTTGACTTGCTGGCCCCATATGCGAAAGGGGGAAAAATTGGTCTGTTCGGTGGCGCCGGTGTAGGTAAGACGGTCTTAATTCAGGAGTTAATTAACAACATTGCCAAACAGCACGGCGGTTTATCCGTGTTTGCCGGGGTAGGAGAGCGAACCCGGGAAGGTAATGACTTGTGGAATGAAATGAAAGACTCCGGCGTTATCGACAAGATGACGATGGTTTTCGGTCAGATGAATGAGCCGCCGGGAGCGCGTCTGCGGGTTGGCCTTACCGGTCTGACCCTGGCAGAATATTTCCGGGACGAACAAGGTAAGGATATGCTGCTTTTCATTGACAATATCTTCCGTTTTACCCAAGCGGGATCAGAGGTATCCGCACTCCTGGGACGTATGCCCTCGGCTGTTGGTTATCAACCGACATTGGCAACCGAGATGGGTGCTCTTCAGGAACGGATTACTTCAACGCGTAACGGCTCAATTACTTCCGTTCAGGCTATTTATGTGCCTGCAGATGACCTGACTGACCCTGCTCCGGCAACTGCGTTTGCGCACCTGGATGCGACAACAGTATTGTCGCGGGCAATTTCTGAGTTGGGAATTTATCCGGCTGTGGATCCCCTGGATTCTACATCACGGATTCTCTCAGCAGCTGTTCTGGGTGAAGAACATTATAGTGTTGCCCGGAGAGTTCAGCAGATATTACAGCGTTATAAAGAATTGCAAGATATTATTGCTATTCTCGGTATGGACGAGCTATCTGAAGATGAGAAAATTCTCGTCTCACGGGCTCGTAGGATTCAGAAATTCTTGTCACAGCCTTTCGCTGTTGCTGAGGCGTTTACCGGTCAAGCTGGTAAATATGTTCCTATTAAAGACAATATTCGAAGCTTTAAGGAGATTGTTGAAGGCAAACATGATAACCTGCCTGAAGATGCCTTCTATATGGTAGGAACCATTGAAGAGGCTGTGGAGAAAGCTAAGAATATGGGGGCTTAAGCCATGGCAAATACATTTGAACTGAGGATAGTTGCTCCTGAGGGGCAAGTTCTCCGGGAAGACGTAGAATTTTTGCTCTTACCGGGTGAAGATGGAGAAATAGGAGTATTAGCTAAACATTCTCTTTTAATTGCCGGACTTAAAACTGGTGTCTTACAATATAATTTGGATGATAATAAGAAACGAGTTGCAATATCCGGTGGATTTGCTGAGGTAGCAAACAACAAGGCAATAGTACTGGCTGATACTGCCGAACCAGGTGAATTAATTGATTTAAATCGGGCTATGGCAGCAAAAGAAAGAGCTGAAAAACGTCTTAGTGAACGTTCTGCTGATATCGACATTAAAAGAGCAGAATTCGCGTTGCGCAGGGCATTGGCCCGGATTAATGCTGCCGAGAAATTAAAATAATCCAGGCAAACATTAGTTTAATATTCGGCAAGTATGATTAGTGATCTGATATTATACCTGAAGGCTCCCGAAAGGGAGCCTTCAAT
>DATMXV010000009.1:0-15922 GCA_035561335.1 Desulfitobacteriaceae bacterium | reverse complement strand
GAGACAGTTAAAATACATACCAATCGGAGTCATATTTTCGGATGGCGTAATACCATAATCCTTTTTAAATCTTTTCCTCTCACAAAAAACATGCTTTTCGCCCTGGCAGTATTTTCGTAAATAACCTTTAAGTGCCTGAGCCTTACTTTGACCATATTTGTTAATAAAACCACAAGTTGAAAGATTCGAACAAAAACTCATTCTGCTACCTCCCTTAAATGGTTTTACTTCGGCTATTTATTATCTCACAAACCGGCTGGCGAATCAATATATTGTCAGAATATTAAATCTTTTTATCCTGAGCCGGTTACCCATATTTTTAACGGAGCAACAGAAAATTATGATTGTAACAATTCCGGAGCAAGTATATCATCAATATATAAAGTCAATATATAAAGGGTATCCAACTTTTTAAATGCTAAAATACCAGCTGTAAATTGAAGCAAAGAAGGTGCTCAAAATAAACTGGGAAATTGCCAAGCCGGAATTAAGTAAAGTCAAAGTCACTTCCAATGGAAAAAATGAACTTGTTACAGTAAAAGGGAACTCGGATAAATTACAGTGTATAGGCGTCGGGACTGATGCCGCAGTCTTTCGCTATATCTATGTGCCCCACTATGCCTTTAAGGTTTTTAGTAATGACAAACTTGAAAAGATGGAGATCGAGATCGAGGTTTATCTAAAACTGGGACAATCAGAGTATTTTCCTGTTTATTACGGCCGGGGATTTAATTTTCTCGTCCTCAGTTTTGAAGAGGGAATAACCCTCTACGATTGTCTCTTAAAAAGTGTCCATATACCGGAACAAGTTATCCAGGATGTAGAAAACGCCAGAAACTATGCCCTTAGCCGGGGACTGAATCCCAGGGATATTCATTTAAAGAATATTATTCTCTGCGAAGGCAGAGCGAAATTGCTTGATGTCTCCGAATATCTGAACCCGGGAAATGATAACCGGTGGGAATACCTGAAAGAAGGTTACAAAGAATATTATCACTTGATCGACGGCAAAGCCATTCCGCACTGGATCATTGAGACTATAAGGAAATGGTATAATCAAACAAAACCGGAAAGCTTCAATCTTCAGGATTTTGTGCAACAACTCTTGATCTTTTTTCGAATCGGAATCTAAATTAATTATCGGTTCCCTTCCAAACCGGCGGGGCAGAAACTTAACGATATGCCACCGGATGCCTGAGAACAGTTTTCATACTTTCCGGTTTGCTCTTCCGTGGATCCGAAAGGTAAATCTCATGGTGTTTCCCTCCCAGACCAAGCCTGGCTTTTAAACCTTCCTTTTCAATGAAATTTTCAAGCTTTTTCATTGTCTCAGGCTCTACGGCATACGGCCCAATATGCAGGATCTGGACGCATAAACCTTCAGTAAAAGTTTCCAGGCGGGCATTTTCAAACGCAAATTTTGGCTTCTTCCTGATTAATTCCCTCCCTGCCCATTCAAAAACCTCTTGCGTAACAAATTCCGGTTGACGGATCAGCAGTGTCCATTTCCAGTTCTCTCTCTTTTCAAGAGAAAACCCTCCCTTATCTACCCACCATAAGCCCTCAAGCGGAGGCACAACATATTCGAAATATCCTTCGGGTTGTTTGCCTTTAGCTTTACTCATCTTGATTATATATGAAAGTCCATAGAGCAATTCTACAGCCTCTTGGAACTCCTGATTATTATTGGGGTCGCCACAGCCATCCACCATGATAAAATTCATCGCCGGAACATCGATCAGCAGGGGATTATCCTTGGGCAGGTATAAATCCTTGTATTCTTTTTTATAATCAAATGCTTTGCTGCCCATTGTCTCACTTCCTTGACGGCTGATTTAATTCCTTATCCTTTTCTTTTAGCCCCGCATGTCTGGGCAAAACTGCTTTTCTCTTCGTTTTATTTCCAGCATTTTTCATTTGAGACGACTCCATACCACTGCTAAACTGCTTAAGTTTCTTGTCGGCTAGGTAGAAGATACTGTCTCTGGTATACTTGCCATCCTTGCCGATTTCTCCCGCAGGTATCCCGCTTAATAACTCAATACCCTCTTCAATAGTCTTGACTGCGTAGATATGAAAACGTTTTTCCCTGACAGCAGCCAGGACCTCATCTTTTAACATCAGGTTGTCCACGTTTCGCGCCGGGATAAGGACACCCTGTTCCCCGGTTAACCCTTTGGCCAGACAAATATCAAAGAAACCTTCTACTTTCTCTGTCACACCTCCGATAGGCTGGATTTCCCCAAGTTGGTTGACTGAGCCGGTAACGGCCAGGCTTTGTTTTAAGGGTACACCAGCCAAACTGGACAGGATAGCATAAAGTTCGGTACTGGAAGCACTGTCTCCATCTACACCCGAATATGTTTGCTCAAAGGTAACTTGGGCCGTCAATCCCAAGGGTTTTTCCTGGGCAAGCTTTCCGCCCAGATAGCCTGACAGGGTAAGGATACCCTTGGAATGAATATTACCGCTCATATCTGTTTCCCGCTCGATGTTAATTACCCCGCCGCGGCCAATGTAGGTTCTCGCTGTGATCCGCGTCGGATGGCCAAACATATACCCTCCCAATTGGATAACAGCAAGACCATTTACCTGACCCACCACGGCTCCTTCGGTGTCGATTAAGATTTTTTCCTGCAAAATTTGCTCCTGGATTTTTTCCTCCAGCTTATTGGAACGGTACTTGCGCTCGTTAATTGCTTTGTCTACGTGGGCGGCCTCAACATACTCGGAACCTTCCGCCTGAGCAATGGCATTTGCCTCATATACTATCTCTGTTACCTCATTGAACCTGGTAGAAAGCTTATCCTGTTGTCCGGCCAGACGGGAACCGTATTCGATGATCTTGGCCAGACCGGCCTTGTTAAAATGTTTCAGATTACCCCGCTGGCAAAGGGATTTGATAAAAGAAACATACAGGCGCAGGTTTTCAGGGGTCCTGGGCATTTCAATATCAAAATCAACTTTAACCTTAAAGAGTTTCTGAAAATCTTCATCTGTAGCATATATGAAATAGTAAAGCGGACTGCCGATTAAAATAATCTTTACATTAAGGGGAATTGGTTCCGGCCTTAAGGTCACTGTAGGTACGAAGTTATATTGTCCGCCCATATTTTCGATAACAGCCTGTCTGTACTTGAGTACCTTCTTTAGGGTATCCCAGGCAAATGGTTCAGTTAAGACATCCTTGGCCTGCAAAATCAGATAGCCTCCATTAGCCTCATGAATTGCTCCGGACTTAACCATCGTAAAATCTGTACTCAAAGCCAGCATCTGGCTCTTGTACTCTATCTTGCCGAAAAGATTATAATAAGACGGGCTGGGTTCGATAACTACCGGCGCCCCCCCGCTTTTTTCATTGTTAATAAACAGGTTTATCTTATACTTGCCGTAAGAATCAGTTTCTTCCTGGGGAACTAAGAAAGGCATTTGGCTTGGTGCAGGACCGGTAGTTTTAAAAATTTCATGATTGTTTGTGACATCCTTTAAGACACTTTCCAGGTAGGCAACGATCTTGGGGAAATCCTTATACTCTTCTTTCAATTTATTGATCAAGGGCCCGACCGCAAAAAGGGCAATCTGCTTTTCCAACTCAACTATTTGCTCTTTAGCCCGTTTTTCAAGCATCCGGCCTTCATGAAATGTTTCATCCATCCTTTTCGACAGTTTGCGTCCCTTGTCGTCTGTCAGCTTGCGTTCCTCATCGGAAAGTTTTTCATATTCCTCAGACGAAAGCGGCCTGCCGTCCCGCAGCGGCACAAATATAAAACCCTTAGGGGTCTGCTCCATTTTAAAACCGGCTTCCGCAGCCTCCTGATTCATTGCCCGGAAACTTATTTCCATCTTCTGCTGAATTGATTGGATTATAGAATCCTTTTGCTGCTCATAGTCACTGCCCTCAAAAGACTTCGGAATGGCTACCTTCAGATCGGCAATCAGTTCTTCCATGTCTTTTTGAAAACCACGGCCCTGTCCGGCCGGCAGGGAAACAGCCAAAGGTTTGTCCCGGTCGTTAAAATTATGAAGATAGCACCAGTCTGCGGGCACGGAACCGGTTTTTGCTATTTGAGAGACAATAGCCTCGACATAATTACTCTTTCCGGTTCCGGGAGGCCCAACAACAAAGAGATTGTAACCCATTGCATCCGTGGCCAAACCGAACTGCATGGACCGGACTGCCCGCTCCTGGCCGATAACACCGTCAAGCGGCGGGACATCCAATGAAGTCTGGCAAAAATCCAGTTCATCCTCAAAATTGCACACTTTCTTTAATTTCTCGACAGGAACCCTGAATTTCTCGGCACTTACCATTTACTCCTCCTCCTTTGTCTTGCCCTGTTTTTTTCCTAATGCACATCTAAGGAGTTTGCTGTCTTGTCTCCAACTTGTTTCTCCCTTGAAACTTCAACATTTTCCCTGAATATCCCTTCTCCTCTGAAAAAATATTTTATTTCATTCCCCATATTCTACACATTGCCTAGATGTATATATTTTAAGCCTGTATTTTGTCCTATTTCCCTGGCTGCAGTCAAAGTTTCCACAGGGGTTGGCGGTGTATCAATCATTTCCCAGGCCGGAAAAAACCTGCTTACATGCCAAGGGACCTCCGGACCGAGTTCCCCGGCAATGAATCGGGCAATCTTGTCCAGTTGTTTGGGCTTGTCATTGATACCTGGAATGACTAAAGTGGTAATTTCCACATGGACACCGGCTTGATAAAGATATTTCAGGTTTTCCATAACCGGTCCGGCTTTAGCGCCGCAATATTTCTCGTAAACGCCATCATTCGGCCCTTTAAAATCTATATTAACAGCATCCAGGTAAAGTACTATTGTGTCGAGAGTCTCCCTCGACATGTACCCGTTGCTTACCCAAACATTTTTCAGCCCTTTGTCCCGGGCTAACTTCATGGTTTCCAGGGCATATTCCACATAAATTGTCGGTTCAGAATAAGTATAGGCAAGGGAAGGGCAGGAATAAGCGAGGGCCCGTTTGACATGTTCTTCCGGAGAAACCTCAATCCCTTCAACAGGCTTGTTTGGTTTGGGGCTTTGCGAGATCTCCCAGTTCTGGCACCAGGAGCAGCGGAAATTACAACCCTCGGCAGCAAAAGAATAAATCTTTGTCTTTGGCAAAAAATGATAAAGCGGTTTTTTTTCAATAGGATCTATATTTACTGCTATGGTTTTTCCATAATTCAAGGCATAAAGATTGCCTTGCCGGTTCTCCCGGACACCGCAAATTCCTCTTTTACCCTCTGCAATAATACATCTCTGATTACATACAGCGCAATTTACTTGGTTGTGATCCAATTTTCGGTATAAGATTGCTTCTTTCATCTCTGCCCCTCCTTTAATCTGATTCCTGTCTTCATAATTCAGCTTTATCTATCCTTTCCCAGGGAAGATTAAGATTATCCCTCTCGTTTATTTAAACTTTCTCCGGTATGGGCAGAGATATTGACTTTGTGTTTGCAAACATTTACGCTTAACATAAGGAGGTTATCATCTGGGAAAATGAGGTTACAAATTAAACAAGGAGTGATTTCTATGCCGAGAGTACTTCCAAACAATAAACAAGGGATGCGGGGCGGACATATTAATCAAAAGCGCTTTCTTAGTATGAACGAGGACGAAAAGGCCAATGTGGCCAGGTGTCAGGGTATCAAAAGCGAACATCCTTGTAAAAAACCTGTCTTCCGCTGTGCAGAGTGCGGCAACTATGGATGTGACCAGGAAGTTGTAGATAAATGCAGCGAGCAGGGATTTAAAAATGATAAATGTCTTAATTGCGGAGTAACAGGCAGCCGTATCCCCGTGATGGAAAAAGAACTGGCCAATCTCAAAGAACTTTGGGAGAAATCCCTCTAGTCGAAGAATAATAATAAAAATCAGTATATGTAAAACAGTTCGTTCAGCCGCTTAAACGTTTAAGTTTAAGCGGCTTTTTAACTTTTCCGACAGAACTAGGCCTCTACCTTAATCAGGGTGTATCCCCTTTTTTCCCAGGCACCGGTCCCGCCGAGAACGTTAATAACTTTTTCCAGGCGGCTGTATCTCAGCATCAGACTGGCGGCTAAGAGGGAGCGGTTTCCCGTATTACAGATAAAGGCAAGCGGTTTATCACTTTTTTCCCAGTCCCGGTAACGCTGGCGAATATCAGGAGCAGCAACATTAACAGAACCGGAAATATGGGAAAGGTCATACTCACTTTTCAGTCTTGTATCGACAAGAATAAGCTCATTATTATTTAATCTGACATGGAGTTCTTCCACCGAAACATTTTCTATCCGTGCTGTTTTCAGCCCGCCGGCAATCCAGGCAGCCATCCCTCCGTTCAAGTAGCCTGCTACATTATCCAGGCCGACGCTATAGAGGCCTGTTAGTGCTGCCTCCAGCTCAGTTGCGGACTCGACAATAAGGAGCAGCGGTTTTTCGGGCGGCAGCACCCAACCCGCAAAGGTGGGAAAATTTCCTTTGAGACTAAGAGCATAGGCCCCGGGGATGTGTGCTGAGCAAAAAGAAAGCTGGTCCCTGGTGTCGACAATAAGGTATTCCTGTTCCGCCAAATCCAGAATCTCCAGCGGCTCATAGGCTTTCGGCCGGGCCAAACTGCTGATTAAAGCAGGTCCTGACCTGTTTATCTTCGAACAGCGGCTGAAATGGTCAGGCACTTCCGGCATACCCGTCAGGAGTTCCCTGACAAACTCCTCCCCGGATTCAATATTAAAAGACCTGTTATATAAGCGCTCCGTACCCAGCGTAGATGACAGTTTCGCTGAAAGCTTCTTCCCGCACAACGAACCGGCGCCATGTGCCGGATAGATCTCCAGATGATCCCCGATCTTTTCAAGACGGCGCAAACTGTGATAAAGAAACATAGCCAGCTCCTCTTTGATATGCGGAAACAGGTCAGGCCGGCCGACATCTCCTACTAACAAGGTATCACCACTGAACACAAGGACCGGGACCGGTCCTCTTTCCAAATCGGAAACTAAAAAAACCGAACCTTCAGGTGTATGACCCGGGGTGTCCAACATTTTAATCAAAAATTGATCATGTTTGAATTCCTCTTCATTACTTACGGCATAATGGGGATAGTAAGCCTCAGCCTTTTTCGAGATAAAAATTTCCGCACCGGTTCTTTGGGCAAGCTCCAGATGGCCCGCCACAAAATCGGCATGCAGATGAGTTAAAATAACAGCAGTTATAGGGAGGGCCAGTTTTTCGGCTATGCGCAAATATTGGCTCACATCACGGGCAGGATCTATAACAATACAGGATTTCCGGCCACTGATAACATAGGAAAGGTGTGCTAATCCCGGGGTGTAAATCTGCTTGAATTCCATGCTAATCTGCCTCCTTGCCTAAAAAGTACGGTAAATTACTTTTATTGTAATCAAAGTCAGCCATTAAGTAACGCAGATTTTGTCGAATTGTTCGAATTACTGCTCAGATCATTATTCTCCCGGACCAGGGTACTATAGACAACAGGGACAACAACCAGGGTGAAAATAGTAGAGACTAACAGACCGCTCATCAGAGCTACAGAAAGCGGCATAAACAAGTCGCTTCCCGAAAGGGCCAGGGGTACAAGTCCGATTACCGTCGTCACGGCACTGAGGACAATCGGACGATAGCGCTGCTCTACAGCATAATAGCAGGCTTCAACAATTAACATCCCTTCCCGCCGGGCTGCATTAATATATTCAATCAGCAAAATTGCATTACGGATTACCAGGCCCATTAAACTGACTGCCCCTATCAAGGCAGTGAAGGATAAGGGCTGGCGGAAAAGCAGCAAACCTGCCACAACACCGATTATGGATAAAGGAATAGTAGTCAGGATAATCCAAGGCTGCAGAAAAGATTTGAATTGCAGCATAAGGATAATATAAATTAAGACCAGGGTAAACAAAGCCAGCATTCCCAGGGAACCAAAATTATCTTTGATGTCCTTGGCTTCTCCTTCGTAAGAGAGCGAAATCCCTGAAAAATCAAAATCAGAGTCCGCTAATTTCTGTTTTAAAGCCTTTTCGATGGTGACAGCGCTGAATCCCGGTTCAACCTTGCCCGTCACAGTAACTGCCCGGATGCCATCATACTTTTTTATGGTCGGAACAGTGGATTGAAGATAAATTTGGGCAATTTGCTTAAGAAGGACTTTATTCCCGGCAATTGAAGACTTGATTGCCAGGTTTTCGAGGTCTTCCTTAGTTTGAATGTCACTGTCAACAACAATGGCGTATTCATTGCCGGCTTTTCTGAAAAGTGAGGCTTCAGCCCCTTTCAGGGCAATATTAATCTGCCGTTGGACATCATACTTTGTGATCCCCAGGCCCGTCGCCTGATCCGAATCGACATCAACCATAAACTCGTATTCCTTAGCCTGGTTATCATCCTCAACCTTAATCGTTCCGGGAATTCCCTCTAAATCCTGCCGGATTACCTCAACTGCCTTGTTTACTGCCGCCGTGTCTTCACCGCTTACCCTTATCTCCAGGGGATCTCCAGGCAGGGCTTTTTCCAGGAGCAGGACATCAGCCTCACCTCCGCTTAACTTCAGATCAAATTGTTCCTGCAGGAAAAGGGCTAACTGTTCATTATTCCGAAAATTTCCTTGCTTCAGATCCACCCGGGCCATAATCTGGGCAAAATTCTGAGCAGGGGTTGCTTTTGGCAAGGTAATATAGAATTTAGGCAGGCCATCACCCACTGATGTAGTATAGCTGAGAATTTCCTGCTGTTCGGCAAGAATCTGTTCGGCCTGTTCTGCCAGTTTCCCGGTTGCCTCCAGATCCGCGCTGCTCTCAGAATATAGATCAATGTAAAACATATTTTTATCAGCTTGGGGAAAGAACTCGACCTGAATACCTAAACCCGCCAGAACAGATAAGGAGACAAGGAGAAGGGAAATCAGGATTGTCATTTTTTTATGCTTCATCCCGAGATTTAAAAACACATCATAGAACCGGCGTATAAAATTCAGTTTTTCGGTTCTTTGTTTTAATTTATCAAAAAAAAGATAAGCGAGAACCGGGGTCATTGTTACAGCGACAAGAAATGAGGCCCCTACTGAAAAAATAACCATAGCAGGTAGGGACATCAGGAATTCTCCGGCAGCTCCGGGTATAAAAAGCAGCGGGGAGAAAGCGGCGGCAATAGTCAGGGTAGCGGAGAAAACAGGAATCATCGCTTGCTTCATTCCTTTAATGCAGGCTTCCATTTTCTCATACCCGTGATCGATATTGACCTGAATCGCGTCTATAACTACAATCGCATCATCCACAAGTATCCCCAGGGCGATAATAAGAGCGGCGATTGAAATCTCATGGAGCTTTATTCCGGTGAGAACCATAATAATAAAAGCAACCGCAATGGAAAGGGGGACGGCAGTCGAAGCCACAAGCGCATTTCTGTACCCCATTCCCAGGAACACTACGATCAGGACAAGACCGATCCCTTCAAGTAAATTTTTAAAAAAATGAGCAACACTGTTTTGGACATCAGTTGGCTGGAAAACCACTTCATCAATCTTAAGCCCCGAAGGCATCCGGCTCTTGAGCTGCTCCAACCTGGTTCTGACTTCTTGCCCAATCAGGACTATATTTTTATTTTCAACGAAAAAACCATTTAAAAGGATTGCCTCTTGCCCATTGTGGCGCACCAGGTTATCGGATTCTTCTGAATCCCACTTAACTTCCGCCACATCTTTTAAACGAACGACGGCGCCGGTTGTGCCGGAAACATCAATCACAGCATTCTCAATATCAGTTAAAGATGTAAAAATCCCCGGGGTACTTACAGTAATCTTGACATTTCCATCCGTAAGCGCCCCGGATGGGATCTGGAGATTTTGGGCTTTCAATATATTTACTAAATCATCAAGGGACAAGGAATATTTATTCAGTTCAGCAGCCTGGACCTCTACCCTGGCGATTTTGTTTTGTTCCCCGGAAACAGTGAAGCGTGAGATTCCTTGGATCTTGGAGAGTTCTGTTTTAAATTCATCAGCAAACGACTCAAGCTGCTCGCCGGAATATCCTTCTCCCGAAAAACTGAGAATAATGCCGGCAGTTTCCGACAATTTTGTATCGAGCTTGATCTTCTCACATTCCGCCGGGATTTCAGCCTGAACATCTTCAAGAATGCGTCTTAACTCATTCCAGGACTCATCCGGATCTACGTCATTATTCAGTTCCAGGGCCACAATCGAGATACTGTTCCTGGAAAAGGAATTAGTCGTTTTATATCCCGGTACTTCCTGGACCTTCTCCTCAATGACCCGGGTTACCAGTTTCTCGGTATCTTCCGGAGAAGCTCCCGGATAGACCGTTTGAATGATTGCATAGGGCGCCGAAACATCCGGGCTTTCCTGTTTTGGCACAATATAATAGCTGTAGATACCCAGGATAAGAGCAATCAGCGAAAAGAAAAGGGTAAAACGCCGGTTTGCAACCAAAATTTTAGTCAGTCCCTTTTTCTCACTCATTTGGACTCACCTTCACTTTGGAGCAGGACTTTGTCCCCTTCCTTCAGGGCTTTCATCCCTGTTATAACCAGTTGTTCTCCAGGTTGCGGCCCTTCAACCCGGACATTAAACCCCTGGGTATCGATGAGAGTTATATTTTTCTTGGCTGCCCGGTTAGCTTCGACCACATAAACATAATCTTCCCCATCATTCAAAACACAAGCCAGGGGAATCCAGATCCCTTTGACCCCGCCCAACTCAAACATAACCTTGGCAGTTTCCCCCAGATAAAACTTGTCAGGGGGGAAAGCTTCCGTCAAGGTGATCTCTGTGTTATAAGTTCGGCTTTGGCTGTCGGGAACCGCGTCAATCCGGGTCACTTTTCCTGTTGCCGCCATCCCGTCCAACTCGATTTGGGCCGCAGTCCCGACAACTATTTTTTTAACATCATTCTGAGAAAGCCCAACCGTTACCATCTGCTCAGCCGTCCGGACAACGACGACCGGATAGCCGGCAGCAATGATTTCACTTTTCTTATAGAGGACGTCCACAACATAACCATCAAGATCGGAATAAAGCTGGGCATCATTCAAACTAATCTGTTTCGCTTGCAGGTCTACTTTCGCTTCGTTATAAGAAGCTTCTTTGACGTCCAAATCCAGTTTAGCCTTGTCCAGGTCGGCTTGAGCAAGCGCCCCTGCCTGGAACAGCTGTTCCAGCCGGGCGTAGTTGTCCTTGGCCTCTGTGTAAGCTTTTTCGGCTTTTTGGACCTCAAGCTGTGAAGCCTGTACTCCCAGTTCCAGTTCGCTTGTTGCTACAGCAGCCAGCTTTTGACCGGAGGAAACCGCACTGCCTTTTTCCACATTGATTTCCGAGAGTTTACCCGGAACTTTAAAGCTGTACTTTCTCATTTCACGCGCAGAAGTCATTCCGGTGTACTTTAAAAGCAACGGGAGGGTATCTTCTTTAATCGTTTGGACCTGCACGAGTTTTTCCTTTGCGGGTGTATTCTCGACAACCGTTTGTCCGGAACATCCAGCCAGTATTAAAACGAGCACCAGAAGATTCAGGATGGTTTTCCAGAGCTGACTTTTCATACTTTACCTCCCGGCTTTTCCAGAATCCCGTAATAAAAGAGTTTCTTCATTTGTTCCAGCAGCTGTTTCACCGTAATATTCTGTGATTCAAGGATCTCAGGATCAGCGGGAGTCAAAAAAATATTATGTATAACCAGCCAGATAATTGCCAGATTGAGATCCGCCCGGATTTCACCGCAATTCTGTCCCTGCTCAAGTAAAGGAAGAATAATTTCCCGTCGAAATTCTCCCAGTTCCTGAACTTTTTTCTTTTCAGCGGGAAAATAACGGTATAACTCATCCAGCAGCTTAAAGGGGAAATCATCCGGGGTATGCAAAGTTAACATTGCCCCAAGCTTTTCCTGCCAGGTTGAGCCTTTTTCTACTTCTTCACGAAAGGTCCTTTTTTCAAGCTCAACAATCCTGTTAATAATTTCACTAATCAACTGATTCTTGGACTCAAAGTATTTATACACCGTCTTCTTACTGATTCCAAGTTCCCCGGCAATTTCATCCATCGTAAATTTTCGCAAGCCAAAACGTTTTATCAGCTCAGAAGCTTTATCAAGGATCCGCTCTTCCAATTCAGCATGCCTCCCTCAGGAAACTAATCTGGTATCTACAGTTTCCCACTGTTCCGCGGGTTTGGCAAGCAGAATTTAACTTAGCTATGAAAGTATTCGTTAAAATCCATTTATTTTTTGTTATTTACATTATAGTTAGACTTAATACCATATGATAGAATTATCTAAAATACAAGTATTTTTGAATTAAATCAAGGGAGGACCGATTGTATGCATGAATCACTGTTTTGTTTACTTCTTCACTCCCTAAGCGATAACGCTCAAAGTGTTACTTCGACTCAGGGAGCAGCCTTGGGGGCCACAATGTGGTCTGCAGCCTGGGGCGCCGCCCAGAATAAACTACCGCTAACACCGCCGACAATTGCCGGTCCAGGCATAATTGATACCGCCGGCTATCTGAAGGATATTGCTGCCGCCGGCAGCCCTGAGGCTGCAAATCAGGCAGCGGCTAAAAATATTTACGATAAACTCCTGCCCGGATTAGGCGCCAAGATGAACCCGATGCTTAATGACATGCTGAACCTGGGTAAAAAGTAAAAAGAGAGCCGCTTAGGGAGGATGAACGGATTGCATGGTACAAATATTATGAAAAGACTGGGAATAAGAAATAAACTGACAATTTTGTTCTTTCTTATCGCCTTTATTATGTTATGGGTATCAGGCATCAGTCCCAAGGGAATAGTCTGGTCAGCTTACTGGCCTGTTATCTTTGTTTTGCAGCTTTTAATCATTACAACACCCTGGAGATCTGTACCCTTAAAACTCCCCTTAAAGTTCTTTTTGATCGGTATGAGCATTGTCCCGGCAGTGACATTTCTTGCTCAGCATCTTTTATATAATCTTATTTACAGTACCCCGCTTCATCATTTTTTTACTTCCGATACAGTTTTGGGCAATATTGATTTAATGGCGCCGGTTGTGGCCCCCATAACTGAAGAAATTCTCAAAGTTTTACCCGTTGTAGTATTCTTCTGCCTGGGCCGGAATTTATCCTGGCGCAGAATTACCGGTCCACTGGATGTAATGCTGCTGGCAGCGGCCAGCGGCGCCGGATTTAACTTCATCGAAAACATATGCAGGGTCACCGATAATTATTGGACTAACCTGGGACCTGATACGGTAGCTTTACATGCCTCCTTACATATCGGTCCCTTTTACCTTTTCCCCGACATGATTGCAAGCGATATGTATGGTGTCCCCACCGTCTGGTTTGGCCACGCGGAACTCACCGCCTGCATTGGCTTGGCCATGGGTCTTGGCTTCTATATAAGAAAATATTTTAAACCATGGTGGTTAATTCCGCTATTTGTCCTGTTTTGGGCAATATGGGACCACTTCCTGGTAAATTATCTTGGCCCCGAACCTGCACAACTGTGGGCAAGAACGCTTCCGGCCTTTGATTTCTACGGCTATCTGCTTCCCTATTTTTTTCTGGGGGGATTCTTTTTAGCTTTATACATGACAATTAAAACTCAAAAGTGGTACATTCAAAAAGACCGTTTATCGGCTTTAAAGATTAATATCCTGAAAAAACCACAAAAACTCATCCACTTTTTCAGTTTCTTAAGGTTAAGACTGCTAGCCGCACATGGCCTCAGAGACTTTAACCTTGACCAACCTGACAAGGCAATCAGCCGTGCTTCCTGGGTCTGGGCTTTGAGAGAGCAGATGATTCTGAAGAAAATGAAGCTGGAATGATCTTAAATCGTCCATTGTTCATGAATAATGCCTACTAAATACCAGCTTGAGCCGGCTTGTTCAAAAACAAGTTTCAGACTTTCCCAGTCCGTCCCTTCATATTGCTTCTCAAAACCGGGGAAATAATATTCAAGCACCGTCCCCTGCGGGTAGGACATTGTAATGTTGTTAACCATATTGCCCCGCTGGAAAACCTGATTAAAAAAGATTTGCGGTGCGGCCAGAAAATTCTTATCATAAATAAATTTCGCATAGTATTCACTGAAGGTCAGCTGGATTGGCAGACCGGAACCGTCATATTTGCCCCAACTGTAAGTTGTACTGTCGCTGAACAGACCGGGGAGATCTGAAGCAGCAAAAACCCGGTCTGTGGTTGTGTTAATGTAGGTGTAAGGAGTGAAACGCAATCCTTTTTGGGGATGAACATAATTACTCACTCCACTCAGGTCTTTATTTTTCAAAGCCTGCAAAATCTTATCCGCTTTTTCCTGAATAATAACCCTTTTTTCCGTGCCGGTTTGCGTTGGCGTTTGCGGCGCCAGATTTTTAAGTTCACTCTCCAGATCTTCTATCCTGGCTTTCAGACTTGTTACTTCTGAGTTTAGCTCCCCGGTTTCTGCAAGCTTAAGCTGCATACTTGACTGAAATATTTCCTGCTGCACAAAATAGACAGTACCCCCGGAGATCAGGGCCGCCAGGACGGCAATGATAACTGCCAGCGGTAAGGTGATCCTCCCGGTTTTATCCACGGCTAACACCCCCTCCGGACTAACTTTTTTCTCAGGTTTTCGACAATCCTGGCTAAGGTATCTACGACCAGGCTGATTTCTTCCGGGGTATTATAACGGCCTAAAGTAAATCGAATTGCTCCTTGTACCCAGGCAACATATTTCACTGTTCTTCATAGCTGTCCAGGATCACTGAGTCACCAGGGTCCCCCTGGCTGTTGAAACTCCCGCAATTCCGGCATATCCAATCCTGACCATCGAAAAGAAATTCTGCGGACTCACCGCATTCCACACAATAAGCTTTAATTATATTTGCCATTTTAATACTCACCCCACCCGAAAAAGAAAAAGGGCGAAAATGCCCTAAATCTTTTTATTTTTACACTTTTAAGAAACGAGTTCAGTTAAGATGTTTTATCTCTTTGCCGGGATCAGTAAAACTGCCGCAGGCGAATGTCTCGCCAGGTTATTGCTGACACTGCCCAGATAAACTTCCTTGACAAAACCACGGCCTTGGCTTCCCATAACAACTAAAGATATCTCTTGTTCACGTACTATATTCAGGATTTCCACAGATGGAGAACCATAACATACTCTGATCTCAATCCTGACCTCTCCCAGGGCCTCTAATTCTTTCTTCATTTCTTCCAGTCTTTGGGTATCAATTTGATTGAATTTTTCCAAGCGCTGTGCTGCTAAGGCTTCTTCCTGAGCAAGTTCCTGAGGGGTATCAATTACATTATATTTTTCCAGGCGGTAACCAAGATGAGGATTAAGCCGGGCCTGGTCCTGAACATGCATAAGTGTAACTCTCTTAACGCCCTTAGAAACCATTTTCCGGACATAATCAAGAGCAAGACCGGCATTATCCGAAAAATCGGTGGGAAACAGGATGTGATCAGTTAGATTACATTCCTTTTTGCTGCCGGTTACTTCTTCAGAGTTAGCTGAAGTTCTGATCATTAACACAGGTTTACTGGCATGATGAATCACTTCCTGGGCCACACCCCCGAAAAGTACTTCACCCATCATGGAGTATTCCGGGGTTGAGACTACAATTACGGAAAAATCTTCCTCTTTGGCGATTTTATTTACTTCACTTCTGATAAATCCGGGAACTGTTCTGGTTTCAACCTTAAAACCCTGTTCAAGCAAAACCTCCTTTTGCTTGTTAAGGTTATCTTTTAAAATAGCATTAAAATGGGATGATATTGTCGCTTTAACTTCATGCGGATGCAAGCACTGTAAAAGCAAACATTCCTCGGCACCCAACTTTCTTAAATCCTTGAGACAGTTAAGCATTTCAAAAGCATCCGGTGTTGTTTCTGAAGCAATTATCATTCGTTTAAACATTATACTCCTCCCC
>DATMXV010000008.1:0-2719 GCA_035561335.1 Desulfitobacteriaceae bacterium | reverse complement strand
GTTCGCAATGAAGAAGGCGGGCGTGTATCAGTACGGTATGTTTCGGAAAATCCGAGCTTGCCGGATTCACAGACCGCCGCCCCACGCCTTGAGGATTTATATCTCTGGCTGTTCCGTGGCGAGGAAGCCGTAAAGGAGGATGCAGTATGAACCGCATGATTGCTCTGGAACTCAAACGGGTGGCAAAAACCCGTTCCACATGGATACTGGTGGCGGGGGCGCTGCTGCTGTCGGTTGTAATGGCACTTTTGGTTATCTCCTTTGCGCGCCATTGGAACCTTGACGAAAACGGTGCGGAAGTAAGGCTTACCGGCAGGGACGCGATACAGGCCAATCAGGAAATGCTGAAACCGATTGAAGGAGAGCTTACGCCGGAAAAAATACGAGCCGCCTTTGAAACCTATCATGAGGTATACGAAACCTACGGAGCAAAGATAGAGGTTATACCGAAGGATGTATATTATCAAAAAATAGCGCTAATCAATACGATATTGAATGGTGTGCGTGAGGTCTATGTGGATGAGTCTACTGGTATCCCTGTACCGCTGTATGAGATTTCGCCGGAGGAAGCGGCTAATTTCTACGAACAACGCACAGAGCGGCTTGCGGGCTACTTATCACAGGAATATAAAGATTCCCCCGATGCTGTCAACCAGGCTCTTACAATGAACGAGAAAGTAAAAGCGCCGTTCTATTATGTGTATGGCGTTGGGGACAGCGACACATCGGAGTATCTTACCATGTGCATTTTCCTGTTGGTATTGCTATGTATCGTCATTGCCGCACCCATCTTTTCCGCTGACTATCAAAGCGGTGCGGATGATATATTGCGTTGCACAAAGCATGGGCGGCGGCGTTTGGCAGTTGTAAAGCTGTTGTCTGCCATTCTGCTTACTACCGCGATTTTTGTGGTTTGTGTAACTGCGTTTATCTTGATTTCATACGCTGCATTCGGTTGGAATAGCCTGAAAACAACGCTGCAACTGGCGTTTTCCGCAATTTCCTTTGTTCCGCTTAGCGTAGGGGAAGCTAATACGCTGGTTGTCTTTTCCGGCCTGCTTACATTCCTTGCGACGGTGTGCTTTACACTGTTTCTTTCAACCAAATTCAAAAATCCGATTACCGTGTTGGGGCTTGCTATTGGCGGTTGCTTACTGCCTACGATTTTATCTTTCGCCGGAAGCGGCGCCAATATTGAAAATTGGATTAGGTTATGCCTGCCATCGGGGGGAGTTGGGCTTAGGAACAACTTTTTCTTTGAACTGACCGAATTTAATTTTTTACCGCTTGGGCCGATCAGTGTCTGGACGCCGTATATTATCCCGGTAGCGGCAGGCATAGAGATTGTCCTGTTCTTTATTCTTGCGGTGCGCTCCTATTCCCGGCATGAAGCGTCCTGATTGGCAAAACCATGTATAGATGTTCGGGGACGGATTTACAAAAAAACTGCCGCAATTCCTGATAACAGGATAACAAATGATAGATTTGATGGAAAAGGAAAAGCCCTGAAACGTGCTTGTTTCAAGGCTTTTTGGAAAGATAGGTCAAAAAAGATGCCGGTATTTTAGAATTTACTTATAATATCTTAGTATATAAAGCGCTTGGTAAATTAGCCCACAATTCATCAAGAGACTTACTATTTTCAAGTGCGGCAATAACATTAAAATCAGGTTTTGAAAAAACTATGGGATAATTTATTTCATCGAATTCATCTCGGATATTAAATGCTAATTTTTCTTTCTCAAGTAAAAACTGTGCATTTACGCCCGACTTATTTCCTCTTGAATCTAATCTAATCCACTTATTAATTGATTTTAAATAAATTGCATTCAAACCATGTATTACTAATGGGGATTCTTCATTTTCAAGACGAAGTAATTGATAACAAAAACCGCATGGAATTCCATTACATCTCATTAATGCTGCAAGTAAATGCGATTTTGCATAACAAATACCTTCTTTTATTTTCAGTACTTCTGAAGCGCAACAAGTCACAGCTTTCCCTTCAATATCTGCGGAATGAGATATTTTATCCCGTACGTATTCATAAATAATTAGCGCTAATTCTATTTCATTAGAAACATTAGTGGATAATTCTTTTGCTGCTTTTATTACTAATGGATGATGATAATCAACAATTTTTGTCTGCTCAAGGTACTCCAAAATGTTGCTTGATTGTAATCTCAATTCCAAAGATAACACCTCCGAAGATACTTTAATAATGAATTAAAATCGGCTACCTAGGATTTTGGCCTTGCTTAATAATTCTTTGGAAATTTCCGGTTTATTCTTGGTTCCAGGCTTAACAACCTTACCTAAAAGTTTATATCCTCCATAATGTAATACTTCATTAACCGTTCTAATTGCCCCTCTACTCTCGGCTGCAATAAAGTTGAAAGGCCACGGAGACATTTCATGCACGCAACCATGTCCAGTATCAATGGCTTATCGATTTGGAGAATCAAAGAGAACGCCTCGATGCTGTATTTGTTTAAGTTTCTGAATCTTGAGAAAACCTGACAAAGCAATTATAGATTAAGCCATTGAACAAACGCTGTTTTGTCATTTTTGTTATAACCGGATCTCTCATAAAATTCTAAGGTGGTTTGCTTTTTTGAGCCTGTCATAAGCATTATTTTATAGCACCTATTATTCACAGCTATTCGTTTTGCGTAGTTCAATATTTGCGTGGCATAACCTTTCCCCCGGCATTCTGGAT
>DATMXV010000007.1:0-5440 GCA_035561335.1 Desulfitobacteriaceae bacterium | reverse complement strand
AATTTTCATAAATACACCCCCGAAAATCAATGCATAATTCATAATTCATAATCAAGAATTATACATTGTCTTCACTATAGAAGTTAATATCTTAATTAATTCAAGGCAATCGTTGTTTATACTCTGGTATTGACTTTGTGTTATATATTCAGTATTGTACAACAATTCAAGCCAGTATTCTGTTTCGGATATTTCTTTAAGTGCAACGTTCATTTTTGCCGCAAAATCTTTTTTAGTCTGTCCACGAAGAGCCTCTTTTACATTTGCTCCAACACTTGTACCACTTCTAAGTAATTGTTTAGACAATACATACTCTTTTCTTTCCTCACAGAGATATTTATAAAGATTTACAATCCTAATAGCGAAGGCCAGACTTTTATTAACGATTATATTATCCTTCATTAGTTTTCCCTCAATAACAAAATGATATTGTATAATGCACATTATGCATTTTTATCTTTTCCTGATTATGCATTATGAATTATGCATTATCTCGGCCTCCCCACCAGCATTCCTTTCCCAATAGCATAGATATCGTCAATAACCATTTGAAAAGCCGGTTCCCGTCCTTCATTCCGGCCGCGTTGGGCTATCCTCTCCCGGTGATAGTCTTTAATATCACCGCTAAAAGGTAAATTGCCGAAATCCAAAAAGCGCACTGCCCCCAAGGAATCCCGGACCGGCAGGATTTTTCCGGCATTAAAACGACTGGGAGCGAACGGAACGTCAATTATCCCGGCCTGGAAAGCCCGTACAGTACCTGCCGCAATATCCCCTTCCCCAAAATCCAGGACCTTATCCAGGATTAACCTGGTTTCCGCCAGGATTATTTTTTCCTCCGCCGCCAGCTCAGGCGTCATCGGCAAGGTTTGTTCCTTGAGCATATTCAATATCTGTTTGGTTGTCCGGATCCCGGCGGCATTAGCTTCTTTTGTCGGAATCCCCAAAGCCTCGTGAGGGGTTTTAACTATAACCTTGGTTGCTTTAGCCAACACTGCCGTAACCGCCCCCCAGGAAATCACCCCGTAGGCTTTGGCCTCATCCTGGGGAAAACCGCCCATCCATTGATGAAAGACGGTAGTAAGCGTTGCCTGCGGCAAACCTAAACGGGCCAGGTACTCTTCCGCCAGAACCGGCAAAGTATGCAGGGCGGCTACATCCTGAAGCAGATTGCCGCACTGCCCATAACCCAGGGTTATATTGCCCACACCTTGGGCAACCGCCAGGATACACTCAATAACCGTCACGGCGTGGGATATGCAAGGTGGCACCAACGTTCCCGTCAAGGGACCAAAAGGCTCACGGTTAATCTGGATGCCCTGCTCCCCATATAAGCCCGCTAACCGATCAACATACTGCCAGTATTTAATTGAACTTTCCAAGGGAACATCCTTGGCATAGGGAATATTGTAGGATATTCCGCCCCCTTCAAAGGCTGTGAATCCCCCGGCCAGCGTAATTTCCGCCAGTAAACGGGCATCAGGGGTTCCATGCCGAATTTGCACCGGCACCGACAAACTGTCCACAATCCGGCGGCAGGCGGCAACCCCGTGATTGACCGCCGGAAAACCATTCAGCATGGAACGTCCGGCGCTCCTGCTCTCGTCAATTCCCAGCTGGGCCTCGGCATAACGATTCTGCCGCGTGTAAGAGTCAATCGTCGTCGGCAAAAAATCTGCTCCGCCCTCATCCTGCAGGTAGCACATTAATTCCAGATGTTCATTAAGTAAAGCTACACCTGCCCGCGGTTGGGTATAAGTGAGACCGTTATTCTTAGCCTCAAGCAACTTAAACGCAAAAACTTTGCTTTTCGGCAATTCCTTATGATAAGCTACCGCTTCAGAGAAATCAACCTCCCGGCCGGTCGGCCACTGACCCAAAACCTCCTGGCGCTGACGGGCAAACTCTTCCTGATTCATCTTATCGGCTGTTAATTCCATATTTACCCCTCCCCAAGTTTAACCAGATATTTTTTCAGCATTCTGAGAGCGGTTTGCGGGGTAAATTCTCCAAGCAGACCCAGGGCCGAGATGAGATACCGCCTATCAATTAAAAATTGCGGTCCCTGAGGTTTGAGAATAGTCGGTTCTGCAGGATTAAACAAAACACCCTCGATAATTTCCCTGGCCTTGGGATTATAGACTAAACTCCCGCCTGTCCCGATAACCAGGGGAAGGGTAGTCAAATCTTTACCATGCTGAATATAACCGGCGCCAAAAGGAGTATAAATAACCTCTAAAGTACCGGCGTGCCTGTTAAGAGCAATTTCGACCGCTATCCGGGCCAGGGCCGTATCAAACTGCGCTTCCTCCGGGGTTTCCGGGAGCCGCCGGGGATCCTGGACACAAATACTTAGATTTTTATCCACTTGTTCCTGGGACCAGCCAAGGAATTCCCTCAACCGGCTGCCGGCTGCTTCCCCTAAAGCCACGGCGCTGCAACGCATTCCCAGGTCTCCTTCCACTGTTCGTTTGGCGTACGGTTCCGGCAACCCTTTAAGTACTACCCCGGGTTTGTTGGGATTCCCCAGGGCAAAAGAGTAGACATCAGTCGTCGCCCCGCCGACATCAACAATTAACAGGTCCCCCAACCCTTTTTCTCCACCATATCCTTGAGCCAACAATTTTCCTGCCGCCAGGACAGCGGCCGGCGTAGGCATCAGGACCCGCTCAATAAATCCCTCGGCCTTATCCAGGCCCTTGGCCTGCACAATATGATGCAAAAACAGATCCCGGATAGCCTTTTGGGCTGAATCTACCGCCAAAACGTTTAACTCAGGCATTACATTATCGGCGATCACAACGGGAGAATGGCGGCGGCCAAGAATTTCCGCAACTTGAGCAGATACTACCCTGTTACCGGCAACCACAATCGGCACACTGTAGGGCAATCCGGCCAGAGTTGCCGCATTTTTCAGAATAATCCCGCTGTTTCCGCCGTCGGTTCCCCCGGCTAAAAGAATAATATCCGGGCGGGCGGCAGTAATTTTCGCCAAATCCTCAGCGATCAGTTCATAACTGAAAACTTGTAAAACCCGCGCTCCCGCACCAAGAGCAGCCCGGCGGGCCGCCTCAGCGGTTAGTTCTTTTACCAAACCGCAGGCGATCATTTTCAGCCCGCCGGCAGCACTGCTGCAAGCCAGTTTATGCAGAAAGTTCCAGCCGCCGGCAGGTTCGGGAATCTGTCCCAAGGCCTTAGCCAACCCGTCCATGATATTGCTTTCAATCGTAGTATCTGCCTGAGCACAGGCAATCAGTTCTTCCTGTTCGAGATCAACAATACTAACCTTGGTATATGTACTTCCGAAATCTATCAACAGGACTGCTTGCATCTCATTCACTCCACATCAAAGTACAGTATTCAGTATTCAGAAGTCCGTAGTCAGAATGCCTCGTTTCCGAAAACCTCCGTAATATTTGCCGCCATATCAATAAATCCTCAAATGTTTTCGCCGGTTTTCTCATTCTGATTACCTTACCCCTGTCTCCTGATTCCTTTACTTCTGTCTCCTGGTTCCTGACTCCTGGCTTCTTGACTCCTTTACTTCTGTCTTCGGACTTCTGACCTCTGACTCCTGACTTCTGATCTCTGTCTTCTATCTTCTGTCTTCTGTCTCCCCAGGTCTTTTCGCAAATCTTCGATCGGACCTTCAGGCATGGTTCCGGGCGGATACACCCTGTTAAAACCCATCTCCAAAAAACATTTTTCCACAGAAGAAAAATCCTGTTGCCCGACAACAAGGTTTCCCCCAACATAAAGTAAAATTTCCCCAATCCCTGCTTCCCAACATTTTTCCCTTAAACCGCGGCAGTCCATTTCTCCATGTCCGTAAAGTGAAGAAACCAGGATTGCCGAAGCACCGGTTTCAATAGCTGCCTGGATAAATTCCTCCTGGGTAGATAATACTCCGATATTGACAACTTTGAATCCGGCTTGAGAAAAGGCATAATCTAGAATTCTGTTCCCCACTGCATGAACATCAGCCCCAATCACCCCCAAAACCAAGGTCTTCTGTTCCACTTTTGAACCCTCCTATTTACCCGATCCGATTCCTCGGGGAATCACTATTGCTAAGTGTAGTAATCAAGTGTAGCCTTATCGTCAAGTACATTAGTCTCCAGTGGAGACTAATGCCACGAGGCAAACTTGAAAGTTATTCTTGTGCCGAGTGGATGTAGCAAATGCAGCGCTTACGAAACGGTCATTAGTGATTTACACTATCTTTTTTATTCTGTCCAACAGATTTGCCGGACATTCTCAATCCTTTCCTTAAGCAGGGTATTGCCAACCTGACAAAAAAGTCCCGGGTCCCCGCTGACAAAATAGCGGACCCGCCAATGACTGGTTATAACTTGTGTTGCCTCCCGCTCTTCCAGTTGAAGCAGCAAGTTCCGTAATTCAGCGACAACTCCCTCAGCAGGGTCAACCAAGACTACTTCCTGCCCTAAGATATCCTGAATTACCTGATTTAAATAGGGATAATGTGTACAGCCCAAAATTAAACTATCAATCCCGGCTCTTCTTAATGGTTCAAGATATGTTCTGGCAATACCCCTTGCTTCTGCAGAATTGGCTAACCCTGCTTCGACAATGGGAACAAACAACGGACACGCTTGGGCCCTGACAAGGGAAATCGGCTGATCACCGCTTTGCCAGGCTGCTTTGAGCTCCGGATTATCAGGAACTATCCCTTTGGATAAGGCTTTACTGACTGCCAAAGTATATGCTTTACTGCGCACAGTCCCTTCTGTGGCAATTAAGCCAATCCTGCCCCGCAAAGTTTTTTGGACTGCCAAGCGGGCCCCCGGTTCAATCAGACCCAGAATCGGAATCTCAAAACGTTCTTTTAAAAACGCCAGGGAATTTGCTGAGCTTGTATTACAAGCCACCACTATTGCTTCAGCCCCCTGGCTGATTAAAAAAGTTATAATTTCCTCGCCGAAACTAATTAGTTCCTCCGTTCTGCGATTACCATAGGGTACCCGGGCAGTATCCCCAAAATAAATAATCCTTACCTCCGGGATTGCTTCCAGAATCTCCTTCATAACCGTTAGCCCGCCGACCCCCGAATCAAACATCCCGATTACCCGGACACGCTGCTGAAAACCTGGCAAATATAACACCTGCTCTTTCCAGACCTGTTACTCATTCTGCTTCATCATATGCTAATTATACAGCCCGTAAACATAAATTCAGGAAAAGTATGTTGAATTCCTTTAATAATGTTTCAACATTCCATACTTTATCATATTCTCCCGTTATCGGGTAATACTTTTTCTAAATCTCCGCTGACGCAAACCGGCATTACTCGGATCCAGAAAAGAGATTGACATCCCCTTTGATAACTTATAAATATTACACAGACCGCGGTTATATAAAGTATATTTTTGAGATTTTTTCTCACTTTTGTTGTATAACTGCCAGGAAATTGGTATAATAT
>DATMXV010000006.1:0-12095 GCA_035561335.1 Desulfitobacteriaceae bacterium | reverse complement strand
TGCCTGGCCTTTGATTATGATTATCAGTCTAATCTTAAACAAGGTTTTAACCTGAAAACCTGATGTTTCCCGGCGTTATTTTGTATAAATATCCAGGTCGCGCAACAAGCGGTTTAAGAGTTCCCCTCTGAATTCATCAACCTGATTAAAATTAACTGTTTCCGTGTAATATGATTTTAGCAGGGACCTTTGCTTATGCCGGATGACAAGGGTCTCTTTTAATGCCGGGCTAAAAGTTTCGTTAAGCCCTTGGTCAGCTAATTTTTCCGGATTGCCCTGCCAAATAGCCAAATTACGTTGGGAAAACACAATACCAATAATATTATCCGGGTTCAAAGGATGCAAAACAACCTCCATAATTTGACCGAGTTGCTGGGCTTCCCTAAGCACCCAATTCAAAGCTTCCGCTGTTTCCTTACCTTCCAAACGGATTTGGTCAAAATCACTTAAATAGGGAGGAGCAAGATTCAACCAACCTTCAGGGGTCAAACCATGTAAGAAACAAGGTATTGTAATACTTTTTTGCAGTTGTTCCAAGGCCTGCAAAACTAAGGGCCAGGGAGTTACCGGATCCTTCCTGACCCATTGCTTTAATCCGCAATTAATGGTGGGAGAATCTTCCTGATTATTTAAGTCATTTCTGCAGTTCTGCTCGCAATGTTTCCCGCTTGCTGCCAAAATCCTATCCAGGTTTACTTGTGAAGCAGACAATTTTTGTTCGGCACTCAAGATCCTTTTTCTTAGTTTAATTAACTTATGTTCATCGCAGAATGAACTGAAGTCAAAGAAGCTTTCCAGCACTCCGGGAGCCCGTAAACGAAACGGAAATATTTCCTGAACATTCAGGACAGAAAAAGCAGCTTCGCGAATCATAAATCCGGCTATCGTATCGGGTTCATTAGCTGAGCGAAAAAAATCAACTTCATAGCCACGGTCTAACATTTCCAGACCAAGCACCTTAATGACAGTGGATTTACCTGTTCCCGGTCCGCCCAGAAGCATATATATCCGCTTACAACCTGAAATTATATTAGGCAACAAGGATATGTACCCTTTTGAAGTTAATCCCTCCGGAAAATAATGACGGACCCCGGCTTTGTTGCCCATAATACATAACCCCCGTTTAGTGTGTTGTCTGACATAGTCTATGCAACAAACCAAACAGGGGTCACAATTCTCATTATTATAACATCTCTGTAAAAGCGCCGGTTCCTTAAATTGATCCCATAGCGCATACTTACCTGATTCTGGACTCCAGGACTTGCCGGGCTTTTTCTAATTGGATATCAAAATTTGTATCCATGGGAGCTAAAGTAGCTTCCTCACCCTTCGGCAATTCTATTTTCAGATCAGGTTCGATTCCGATCTTATGAATATCCAATTTATTCGGGGTTAGATACTTGGCCGTTGTCAACTTGACACTTGTTCCCCTATCCAGAGGAAAAATAGTTTGCACAATCCCTTTACCAAATGTTTTAACTCCAACCAAAGTACCCGTACCTTTGTCCTTGATCGCCCCGGCTACAATCTCTGCTGCCGAAGCACTTTCTTCATTAATTAAAACAACCAAAGGCAGTCCCAGATAATTTTCTGTAACAGAGCTTTTTGTTTCCACATTGCCTTTTTTGTCGACAATATATACTATCGGGCCTTGTGATACAAAGTAACTGGCAACCTGAACCGCAGCATTTAATTCACCACCGTGGTTATAACGCAAATCCAGAATTAGTCCTTTGTATTTACGAACATCCATGGAATTAAGGACTTCTGCCAGTTCCCTGCCGGTATCGGAAGAAAATTGCGAGATCTCAATATAAGCCAGGTCAGGATGACCGGGTAAAGCTTTGCCGTCCACTGTCGGCACTATAATATTTTCCCGGGTCAAGGTTATTGTGACATCCCCCTTCATACTCTCCCGATAGAGGATGAGGGTGACTTTTGTTCCGGGATCACCTCTCATAAGCGAAACTGCTTTTTCCTGGTCAATTGTGGAAGTATCTACATTATCAATTTTCGCAATGATATCTCCCATTTGGATCCCTGCTTTAGCAGCCGGTGTATTTTTTATGGCACGTAAAACAACTAATTTATTTGGATCTTTTAAGCTTAAAACAATCCCGATTCCGCCAAACTTACCCTCAATAACTTCCATAAGCTGTTGATTCTCAGAGGCATTCATATATACAGAGTATGGATCATCTAAAGATTCTACAATTCCCTGTGTTGCCCCTTCGAAAAGCTGGTTTTGGTCAACAGTCTCCAGATATTGAGTGTTGATAAGGCTTAAGACGCTGACAAAGCGGCAAAAATGACTCAAATTGGTAACAATAACCCCGCCAACGATAATTGTTACCAGGACGCAAAGAACGAGCAACCCAGTTCCAACACGTTTCAGGAACTGCTTCCCATAGAACTCCTGCAATATGCTAACCCCTTCCCATCTCCGATTCCTTCTTTAAGTGAGCAAGTTTAACCTGTGCCGCCTTCTGATAAACCCTATTCTATTATATGCTTGTCTCTTAATGATAATACTGTAAAGGATCTGTGGGGTTTCCATTGATGCGCACTTCAAAATGAAGATGGGGACCGGTACTTAATCCGGTTGAACCTACATACCCGATAATCTGCCCCTGAGCTACTGATTGTCCTTCACTTACGGCTATTTGAGACTGATGACCATACAGGGTGGAAAGTCCCCCGCCATGATCAATTATGACAGCATTGCCATAAGCTCCATACAAACCGGCTAGAATCACATCTCCTGCTCCCACAGAGTTTATCGCTGTTCCCGCAGAGGCCGGAAGATCAATTCCGGTATGCAGGCTTTTCCTGCCGGTAATCGGGTGGGTCCGCCAACCAAAAGGAGAACTTATTTCATAATGTCCCGGCAGCGGCCAATTACTTACTGTCCCGACAGTACCTCCTTTTCTGCCTGCTTGAATCTGGCGGATTTTTTCCCGGAGGGCATTGGATTCTGCTTCAAGTTTTTCATTTTGCTCAACGAGCTCTAGTTGATCTTTTTCATTCTGGGCCAAAATAGTTTTTTGTTGTTGCTGTTTACCTTGCAGTTCTGCTTCCGCAGCCTTTGCTTCTTCCAGCAATTTGGCACTGCGGGCAAGGATTGTTTCCAGTTCTTCCTTCTTCTTAACCATTTTTTCCTGTTCTGTTTTAATATCGGCCAGAAGTTTTTTATCATTGGCAATCAAGGTACTCAAATACTCTATCCGGGAAATGAAATCACCCAAGTCTGACGATTCGAAAAGCAAGCTCAAATAACTGATTTGACCATCCTCATAAATTCCCTTTATCCTTAAGCCCAACACTTCCCGCCGGGTATCCAAATCCTTCTGATTCTGCTCAAGTTCCTTCTCAACAGTATTAATCTCTGCCTTCGTTTGAGAATACTCCGCCTGCTTAGCGCTAAGCACTTGATTGCTTGCCTTAATCTGGTCTTGCAGGTCCTTAAGCTGAGCGTTGATTTTATCGGCAGTATAGGTCAAATTATTAAGCTTTCCCTGGGTTTCCTGTTGCTTACCGGCAATCTCATTTTGTCTCCGGACTGCATCATCAAGGCTATCTGCCTGCAAGGGGATTGCCGTCGCGCCCAGAAAGGCAATACTAAGAAAACAACCGATACCCCGCAGAAAAAACTTTCTCTTAGACAAACTATTACCTCCCCCCAAAATCTCCAACGGAATTCAGACCTGTAAAAACTTGCGCAGGGAAATCGAACTGGCTATTGCTCCAATGGCCATTCCGGACAAAAGCAAACCGGTTATTACCTGCCAAAAAATCAGATTGTTATGGACAACCGGTAAGAATGTCAATGTAGCCCTAACGTACAAAACCAGCCATTGATAAGCAAAACCAACTATCAGCGCTGCCAAGCCCCCTCCGATTAATCCCAGGATTAATCCTTCAGTGAAAAAAGGCCAGCGGATAAAACCATTACTTGCTCCGACTAATTTCATAATTTGAATTTCCCGCCGGCGGGAAAAAACATTCATCTTGATATTAATGGAAATTAAGACAATTGAGGCCGCCGCAAAAGCAACAATCACAGCAACACCCACCCAGCGCAGCCACTCGGTGAACTTTAACAGTTTTTCCACAAACCCCTGGCCAAAGCGGACATTTTCTACTCCGGGGAGATCTAACCGTTCAGCCAAATCCGGAACATCCTGGGCTTCTTTGACCTTAACTGTGAATTTATCCGGCAAAGGATTTATTCCTCCTAAATTTGCAATAATATTGTCATTGTCACCGCCCAATGTCTGACTCATCTCAGCTAAAGCCTGTTCTTTGGAAACAAACTCAACTGAAGCTACTTCCGGCAGTTTTTCTATTTCGGACTGTATATCCTGTATTTGCTGCGTTGTTATGCTTGTCTGCAAAAAAACAGCTATCTCTAATTGTGATTCAAACGACTTTGCCAAATTAGAAGCATTTATTAAAAAAAAAGTGGAAAACCCCAGGATTACCAAAGAAACCATTACAGTAAGGATAGACGCCACACTCAGCCATGGATTCCTTTTAACAGAATTTAAAGTTTCGCGCAAGATATAGCGCAGGGTATTAAGCATCGTAACCGTAAGCCCCCTTTTCTTCATCCCTGACTATGCGTCCACTCTCTATGGCAACAACTCTTTTTTGCATCAAATTAACAATTTCCCGGGCATGAGACGCCATAATGACTGTAGTCCCGCGTTTATTTATGTTGTTAAGCAAATCCATAATTCCCCAGGCGGTATCATGGTCCAAATTTCCCGTCGGTTCATCAGCAACAAGCAAGGCCGGACGGTTAACGATGGCCCGCGCTACACAAACCCGCTGCTGTTCTCCTCCTGATAACTGGTGCGAAAAAGAGTTCTCTCTGGGCGATAAACCTACCAGATCAAGAGCTTCGCGGGAACGCCTTTGCACTTCCCGGCGGGAAACACCGATTACTTCAAGGGCAAAAGCGACATTTTCCAGAATAGTTTTATTAGGTAAAAGTTTAAAGTCCTGAAATATCACTCCAATATTCCGGCGATGATAGGGGACTTCTCTGTCTTTTAAGCGAACGAGGTTTTTATTATTGATAACAACCTGTCCCCGGGTGGGAATTTCTTCCCGGTAAAGCAAACGGATAAGGGTTGACTTTCCTGCCCCGCTTGGACCCACCAAAAAAACAAACTCCCCCTTGCCAATATTCATATTGATATCGACAAGAGCTCTGGCGCCGTTAGGATAAATCTTGGATACATTGGTTAAGCGAATCATTACTGTCCTCCCCGATTTGTACCAAAACTTTTCTGCAGACCTTTTTTTAATTTCGACACATAATATGAATTTCCTGTTAATAAAACAAACATTCCCCACGTTAACAAAATCTTAACGTCCTTACAGGTCAGCTTGAGAAAGAAAAAAGGCCTCCTCTACCTATCGGAGACCTGCAGTCCAATGAGCGCTTATTTATTTTTCCGGGTTAAAATCTTATGCACCGCTTCAATCAGAGCTGCCTTTGTTAAGCCGTACTTTTCCATGAGTTCCTGCGGCCGGCCGGATTCGCCAAAAGTATCTGAAATACCTACCCTTACCATGGGGGTAGGAGCATTTTCCGCTAATACTTCGGCGAGCGCGCTCCCCAGCCCGCCTATGATATTATGCTCCTCAGCCGAAACCACTGCTCCCGTCTTCTGAGCCACTTGAATAATTGTTGCCGCATCAAGGGGTTTAACTGAAGCAACATTGACAACACTTACCTTAATCCCTGAGGCCGCTAACTCCCCGGCCGCTTCCAGCGCGATGGCGACCATTATTCCGTTAGCCATTATCGCGGCATCAGGACCGTCACGCAGAATATTTGCCTTCCCGATTTCAAAATGATAATCTTCCCCGAAAAGCAAAGGAACATCGAGGCGACCCATCCGAATGTAGACCGGTCCCTTGTACCGGGCGGCGGCTTTAATAACCTGCCGTGTTTCCTCCCCGTCTGCCGGGACCAGGACAGTCATATTGGGTACTGCACGCATCACTGCGACATCCTCTACAGACTGATGTGAGCCGCCGTCTTCGCCAACAGTTATCCCGGCATGAGTAGCCGCTATTTTAACATTTAATTTGGGATAGGCGATAGAATTTCTGATTTGTTCGAAAGCGCGTCCGGTCGCAAAAATGGCGAAAGTGCTGGCAAAAGGAATCTTTCCCGCAGCAGCCAAACCGGCAGCAGTTCCCATCAGGTTCTGTTCGGCCACACCCATATTAAAAAAACGTTCCGGATAATGCTTGGCAAAATCCGCTGTTTTCGTAGATTTGGATAAATCGGCATCCAAGGCTACAACATCCGGGTTTTCCGCCCCCAGGGCTATCAGAGCTTTACCGTAAGCATCACGGGTTGCTTGTTTCTCAGCCAAGATTTGCCGCCTCCTCTTCTAACTCCTTCTGGGCATACTCACACTGCTCAGGATTCGGGGCGGTTCCATGCCAGCCCGCCTGATTTTCCATAAAGGATACTCCCTTACCTTTAATTGTCCGGGCAATAAGCATGGTAGGTTTCCCCTTCACCTTTTTAGCCTCTTCAAAAGCAGTTATAAGTTCATCAATATCATGTCCGTCCACCTCTATCACATGCCAGCCGAAAGCCCGCCATTTGGCTGCCAAGGGAGCCGAGGACATGACATCATCAGTACGGCCGTCAATTTGCAGGCCATTGAGGTCAATAATGGCCGTCAGGTTATCCAATTTATAATGGGAGGCTGCCATACCGGCCTCCCATACCTGGCCTTCCCCCATTTCGCCGTCCCCTAACAACGCATATACCCGATAGTCTTTACCATCAAGTTTTCCGGCCAGAGCCATGCCGTTAGCTGCAGAAAGCCCTTGTCCTAAAGAACCTGTAGACATATCCACCCCCGGGGTTTTTTTCATATCGGGATGGCCCTGCAGCATACGTCCGGTTTGCCGTAAACCCAATAACTCTTCTTTTGGGAAAAAACCCTTCTCAGCAAGCGCCGCATAGAGAACAGGGGCGGCATGTCCCTTACAAAGGACAAAACGGTCCCGGTCCGGCCAATTGGGTTCCTGGGGCTTAATACGCATTTCCCGAAAGTAGAGAGTTGCCAAAATGTCCGCCGCTGAGAGACTGCCGCCGGGATGCCCGGACTTTGCCGGTTTCAGCATCTTGATAATATTCAGACGGATAGTGTTTGCCGTCTTCTTTAGTTCACTGTTCCTCAATACTCTTCCCTCCGCTTATAATTAATTCATAATTCATAATTCTAATCAAGGAATTTATGCATTGTTCATCTTTCATACTTATTTATAGTTAATCGTTCATTACGTGTTATACATCATTCATTGATGATTAATTGTGCAATTGTAATTCTACTGCAGATAGTTTTAATACCATCAAGAAATACTGATTATAGATAGTCAAACCAAAAGCATATCCCGTTTTGACCAGTATCTGCAGTTAAATTATTTAGTAATTATGCATTAAGCATTATACACTGTTATTACCTTACTGCTTTCGTGGCTTGTAAATAGGCTGCTATGAAAGCATCTATCTCCCCATCCATTACTGCTGAAACATTGCCGGTTTCCACGTTGGTCCGGTGGTCCTTCACTAAACTGTAAGGATGAAAAACATAGGACCTGATTTGACTTCCCCAGGCAATTTCCTGCTGTTCTCCCCTGATTTCAGTAATTTCATCTTCTTGTTGCCTTTGCTTCAGCTCCAATAATTTGGACTGTAAAATTCTCATTGCCGCCGCCCGGTTTTGAATCTGGGAACGTTCACTTTGACACTGGACTACAATTCCTGTCGGCAAATGAGTTATCCGGACAGCAGAATCAGTTTTATTAACATGCTGTCCCCCGGCGCCGCCGGAACGAAAAGTATCAACCCGCAACTCTTCCGGATCAATCGTAATTTCATTGTCCTCAGTTACTTCCGGAATAACATCAACTGAAGCAAACGAGGTGTGACGGCGTCCGGAAGCATCAAAAGGAGAGATTCGCACTAAACGGTGCACACCTTTTTCCGATTTGCCATAACCGTAAGCATTTTCGCCCCCAACCGAAAAGGTCACACTCTTTATGCCTGCCTCATCTCCGGGCAGAAGATCAAGGGTCTCTACTTTATACTGGTGTCTTTCTCCCCAGCGCACAAACATCCGATAGAGCATTTGGACCCAATCCTGGGCTTCTGTCCCGCCTGCTCCGGCATGAAGGGTAAAAATCGCATTGTTTCGATCATAGGGACCACTGAGTAAAATCTCCAGTTCCAACTGAGCAAAACGTTCTTTTACTTTTTTTACTCCCTGTCCAATTTCCGGCTCCAGACTGCTGTCAGCCTCTTCCAGGGCCAATTGCCAAAGGGTTGCCAGGTCCTCAAGCTCCGATTCCAATTCCCGGTAAAGCTTTAGCCTGCTTTGCTGATAAGCCAGCTCCTGCATTATCTTTTGGGCTTCGGCCGGATCATCCCAAAAATCAGGCCTTTGTAATTCCTGTTCCAAAGAATTTATTGTTTCTTCGCGCCGGGCAACGTCAAAGGGAAACCCTCAAATCTGCCAAGCGCATTTCTAAGGTCTCAAATTCTTTTTTCCACTCTGTTAACACTGTCAATCATTCCTTTTCTTTATTTTCCAAAACCGCAGCATTTCTTATACTTCTTCCCGCTGCCACAAGGGCAAGGCTCGTTACGCCCCAACTGGCGCTCAACATGAACGGGTTTTTTTACTTGTTCTTCCCCCTCGTAACGGTTTTCTGACAAATGCTGGGGCTGTTCCGGGGCCTGAACACGTACCTGCGGAGTGACCCTCATCATATAACGGATTATATCTTCCTGAATAGCATCAATCATGTCATTGAACATGTCAAACCCTTCATGTTTGTATTCAACCAAAGGATCTTTTTGGCCATACGCCCTTAAACCGATACCTTCGCGCAGCATATCCATGGCATCAAGATGATCCATCCACTTGCTATCGACAACCTGAAGCATAACCGCCCTCTCTATCTCCCGCATAAGCTCCGGACCAAACATCTCTTCCCTGCGGTTATAAAGAGCGATTGCCTGATCATGCAATAATTCCTGTACTTCTTCCTTGGTAAGCCTGGCCAGTTGTTCCACCGTCAGTTCATTGCCGGGCAGGAATAAATTATCACAGTATTCTATCAGGCTCGGCAGGTCCCATTCCTCAGCGTACGGGCTCTCACCACTGAATGTCGCAACCGTATCTTCAACAACCTTAGCCAGCATATCCATAATATTGGAGCGCAAGTCCTCACCGGTAAGAACAGCTCTTCTTTGCGCATAAATAATCTCACGCTGCTGATTCATAACATCGTCATATTCCAGGACGTGTTTACGAATATCAAAATTACGGCTTTCCACCCTTCTTTGAGCAGTCTCAATGGACCGGGAAATCATTTTCGAAGTAACAGGCACGGAATCATCCATCCCTAACCTGTCCATAATTCCCATTATATTTTCTGAGCCAAATAAACGCATTAAATCGTCTTCCAAAGAAATAAAAAATTGTGTTGATCCCGGATCACCCTGACGCCCCGACCGGCCCCGCAGCTGGTTGTCAATTCGCCGCGATTCATGTCTCTCTGTACCAATTATATGAAGGCCGCCCAGGTTGGCGACACCCTCACCAAGGACAATATCTGTTCCCCGGCCGGCCATGTTGGTCGCAATAGTCACCATTGACTTTTGACCGGCCCCGGAAACAATTTCAGCTTCCTTCTCATGAAATTTAGCATTAAGCACTTGATGTTCAATGCCCTGCTTGGCCAGCATCTCACTTAACAATTCGGACTTTTCAATGGAAATCGTTCCTACAAGCACAGGCTGGCCCTGGGCATGCCGCTCCACAATACTTTCAATAACCGCCTGAAATTTACCTTTTTCCGACCGGTAGACCACATCGGGGAGATCTGCCCTGATCATCGGCATATTCGTAGGAATTTCCACGACATCAAGACTGTAAATCTTTTTAAACTCCGGTTCCTCTGTCAGGGCAGTCCCGGTCATACCGGCAAGTTTTTCATACATCCGGAAATAATTTTGAAAAGTGATTGTTGCCAAGGTCTGGGATTCCTTCTCGATTTTAACATTTTCCTTGGCCTCTATGGCCTGATGCAGCCCTTCACTGTAACGGCGGCCAAACATTAAACGACCGGTGAACTCATCTACAATAATTACCTGCCCATCTTTAACAACATAATCCCGGTCCCGTTTAAAAAGGGCGGCTGCTTTCAGGCCCTGATTAACATGGTGGGCAAGTTCAGTGTGAATATCCTCGTAAAGATTATCAACCCCCAGCATGCTTTCTACCCGGCTTACCCCCTGCTCAGTTAAGGTTACAACCCTGTCCTTTTCATTGACATGGAAATCCTCTTCCTTCTTAAGCCGCGGAATAACCCTGGCTACCCTATAGTAAAGCTCAGTAGGCTTGTCAGCTTCTCCGGAGATGATCAAAGGTGTCCGGGCTTCATCAATTAAAATTGAATCCACTTCATCAACAATGCCAAAATTCAACGGGCGCTGCACCAGGCCATCCGGTCTGGTCATCATATTATCCCGTAAATAATCAAAACCAAATTCATTATTAGTTCCATAAGTAATATCTGCATCATAGCTTGTCCGGCGTTCCTCGTAGCTTAAGCCGTGTACTATTAATCCTACGGATAAACCCAGAAAACGGTGAATTTGTCCCATCCATTCACTGTCTCTGCGGGCCAGGTAATCATTTACGGTAACAATATGGACTCCGCGGCCTGATAAAGCATTCAGATAGGAGGGCAGAGTTGCAACCAGCGTTTTCCCTTCACCGGTGCGCATTTCCGCAATCCGCCCATCATGAAGCACCATCCCGCCAATCAGCTGGACATCATAGTGTCTTTGCTTTAAAACCCTCCGGGCAGCCTCTCTGACCACTGCGAATGCCTCGGGCAATAAATCATCCAAAGTTTCACCCTCTGCCAGGCGGTTACGAAATTCTCCGGTCTTAGCACGTAACTGTTCATCATCCAAACACTGAATGCCTGGTTCCAAAGAATTGATAAGCTGGACCCTTTTATAATATTTTTTAATCTCCCGGGCGTTATCATCCAGAAGATCCCGCAAAAACCCCATAATGAACCACCTTTTCCCTTCCTTGCGTTATCATTAATTGTACCATTAGCAAACTTAGGCCGCAACCTGGGCCCAGGACAAACAGCAACAGCAAAAAGGGTCCGCTTACGCGAACCCTTAAATCCCTGAGTTTATATTTCAGGCTCCAACAGTCCATAATCCCCATACTTACGTTTATAAACAACGTTAATATCCTGGGTTTTATCATTTCTGAAAACAAAAAAGCTATGTCCAATGAGATTCATTTGCATCAGGGCCTCGTCAACTGACATTGGTTTAGCAGTGAATTTTTTTGTTCTCACCAGATCATGTTCCTGTTCCTCTTCGAACTCTTCAGGTTCTTGTTCTTTAAATACTTTTGTGCGAATCCGTTTATTAAGCCTGGTCCGATATTTCTCGATTTGACGTTCTAACTTTTCCAAAACCAGGTCAATTGAAGCATACATATCCCCGGTCTCTTCTTCTCCACGCAAAATTATACCATGTATCGGGGCTGTTACTTCTACCCGATGACGTCCACGTTCTACAAGCAAAGTAACTTGAACATCCATAAACTCGTCGGAGAATCTCTCCAATTTGCTTACCCTTCTTGTAACATAGTTTTTCAAGGCATCGGTTACTTCAATGTGTTTGCCGCGAATTATAATATTCATAACACAACCCCCCTTATATGTGGTATAAATTAATATTCCCTCTTTATAATAAAAATCCTTCATATGGTAACAAGAATATTCTAGAAAACTTGGAACTCTTCAGAATCAGAGACAGCAGACAAACATATTGTTTTATTCAGCTTATCTAGAAGGATAACCAAGCCCAGTATTTCTTAACCATAAACAATATATAAAACCAATTCAGTCAATAGTTGACAGATATTTCCGACATAGTTATTATGCTGGAACCGGAAAGTTAATAACATAACCCTGTGGATAATGTGGATAACTTTTAAAATATGGTCAGTTAGCAC
>DATMXV010000005.1:0-5484 GCA_035561335.1 Desulfitobacteriaceae bacterium | reverse complement strand
ATAAAACCCTGTTTAGCTTGGTTTATTTTGGCAATAATAGTATTAAAGTATCATTGTTTTTTTTAAGAATTTAGGAGGAATAGTTTTATGTCAAACCCCATTCCATTTGCCGACTTATCAAAGAACCAGCTTCAGGACCTGAAGAATCTGGAGAACAAGCTTAATACTGGTAATTCCGGCAATGAAACTATTGTAATCGCTTATGCACGACAAAAAGTAAGTTAACCGAAAGGCAGGGAATTTTCCACTCCAGATTAGTTGTTCCGAAGAATAATTGAATTCAAAACAAGGGGTTACTGTACTTAACAACTGAATTGTTGTTATTGCCGCGGCCCTTTGTTTTTGTTTCAGCTTGTTAAATTATCAGGAAATCATCTGTATAAAATCCGTTTATTGCCCAGACGGCGGGTAAAATGTTGGCGGTCAAAATACTCCAAGAGAGGAACAGCGTATTTCCGGGATGTTTTCCATAACTCCCTGACTTCAGCTACACTTATTTCCTTGTTTTTATTCAGATACTCACCCAGGGTTTTTCCGGCGTTTTCTACAATCAGGGATGTAAAATAAAAACCGTTTACAGCGACCCATTCTTTTTGTTCACATAAATACAAGGCGTATTCTGCTATTTCTGCTGCCGGAATCCCGCAATTGTTTGCTTCCGCCTGAAGATCAGGCGGCGTTAAACCGGCCTTATCCCAATTCTTTTTAAGGCAAGCCAGTTTTTCTAAAATTTCCAAAGGCAAATCTGAACCATCATTGACAAGTACTTTACTGTCCTTAAGCTTAAAATAATTCAGTTTATCACCGAACTCCAAAATACTTTGCCAGCGCTGGCGGTTCCAGGAAACCCTCATTTTCCCTTTAAGTTCTTCCCGGCTTAATCCGGAACGAAGAGGATATTTTTTTTGATAGGCCTTAACTATTTCCCCAAGTTTTAAGCGCCATTGCTCGGCCGAGCGCTTAGTCCAATAGAGATTCTCACCAGCTTCATTCCATATTTCCAAACGCCCCATATAAGCAAGCTGTTTCAGCCATTCAGAAATCTCCGGATCATCAAGCCCTAACTTCTTCTGTAATTCCAATAATGTTTGGGGTTCTTCCAGTTCCTTCTCTAATAGTTCAAGGGGATCACCTTTGTCTTTTAAGCGCATGTTTGAGATGACAGGTTCCTTAAATCTTTTTTGTTTGTAATCAGCAATCCCTAATACTTTTCCTCCCGCCACTGTCTGCATGGGAGAGTAATTACGCAAAACAAAATGGTCGCCCTGGGCTGCCAGTACAGGCGATTCCAGCAAAATTTGGGCGTAACCTTCCTGTCCCGGCAGAATTTCCTCGTGCTCCAGCAAATGGATTCTGCCAATTACCTCGGCAGTTCCAATATGAAATCTTAAGCGTTGTCTTTGTCCTAAGGCCTTAGCGCTGTCAGGCAGGTTAAAAACTGAAACGTCAACAATATTGCCAACTTTAAAAGCCTGCGGGCTTGCAAGCACCGCCCCTCTGGTAACTTCCGCCACTTCCACTCCTGTTAAGTTTATTGCAACTCGCTGCCCCGCAAAGGCAGCAGCCGTCTCCTTACCGTGTACTTGTAAAGAACGAACCTTAGCAGGAACCCGTCCGGGTTCAATAACTAATTCCTGACCAGATTTAACAGTTCCACTGCCAAGGGTACCCGTCACGACGGTTCCAAAACCTTTGATACTGAAAACACGGTCCAAAGGCATACGGACATGGCCTGTCACCTTTTTGCTGTTAACAGTTTTTAACATTTCCTCAATTTTCAGCAGCAATTCGGGAATCCCTTCTTTAGTAATTGCGGAAACTGGGCAAATTGGTGCTCCTGCCGCCGCTGTGTTTTTCAATTGCTCCCTGATTTCTTCTGCAATTATTTCCTGCCATTCTTGATCAACCAGATCCATTTTGTTTAGGACGATAATTACTTTTTTAATCCCCAATAACATCAGGATGTTTAAATGTTCCCTGGTTTGGGGCCTGATTCCTTCATCTGCACCGATAACTAAAAGAACAAGGTCCATTCCGCCGGCCCCCGCCAGCATTTGCCTTATAAAGCGTTCATGGCCTGGTACATCAACAATCCCTACCTCACAACCACCGGGAAGAGTCAGATGGGCAAACCCTAATTCTATGGAAATGCCTCTTTGTTTTTCTTCCTTAAGCCGGTCGGTCTCCATCCCCGATAAAGCACGGATCAGTTCTGTTTTTCCATGATCAACATGGCCTGCTGTGCCCACAAGAAAATAGCGGTCGTTCATTCTGCTCCTCCTTATGTATTATGAACCATTCGGCCCCAGTAATATAACAGTACCGGGAGAAAAATTAAACCAATATAGCCGCATATCGGGTAAACAACTTCAACTATCCGGGAAAATTTAATGCCCGCCAGAGGAAAAACCATTACCAGTAACAGAATTGTTGCCCTATGATAATTTGCTTTGTCAGAACCTACGGCTCGGCAAGCCAGACTAAAAGCATTCCCGATTGCGGCCGTGACCATTGCCAGCCAAAGCACAACTACATAAAAAAAAGCAGACCAATCTCCTAATTTACCTGCCACGGCGACCATTGGGATTTCGAATCCCATTACCTCCGGGAACCTTAATAAGCCGGCGCCAATTACCATGGCAAATATTCCCAGAGACAGCCCGCCGCAAACTGCTCCTAATTTTGCCCCTGGCTTTTGAACTTCCTGACCTAAGGAGGCAAACACAACCATTGCCAAAGTCAGGTTAAATGATACATAAAGAATTGCCGATATCAGCCAATGTCTGATAATCGGGTGGGGTAAAATCATGATCCCTTCACCATCTCCGGACGCAGCCAGAAATATTGCTCCAAAACCAATACCTAAGCAAAAAAGAAACTTTATAGGAATCAATAAGGAATTTATCCAGAGGACCCCTTCTCCTTTGTACCATAAGGCTAAAGCAATAACAATTGAAGTTAAAGAAATACCTAACCAACGTGACATCCCAAAATACTCGATAAAAATAGCCCCGCTGCCGGACAGCATAGCAATCATACCAATAAATAACAGAATACTCACCAGAATATCAGCCAACCGGCCCCAGTGCTCACCAAAAAGATGCCTGAAGAAATCCTGATAGGTTGAGACTCTCCATTGTTTTTGCATGTCCAGCATTACCCAGCCCAGAAGGGCAAATAATCCGGAACTAACTATAATCCCAGCTAATCCCCAGTAACCAAAACGGGCGAAGAACTGCTGTATTTCCTGACCGGAAGCGAACCCTGCCCCCATAACCGCTCCGACATAAGTTGCAGCCACTTGAAACACCGTTTTCCAATACATATATTTTCCCCTCCTCGCCATCATGCATATTTACTAAGGTGGAATAACATGCATAATTTTGCCTCGGATTGGGTATATTTTAGTAGATATAGTAATTTGGAACGGAGTTACTTTAGTGGATTTATTATCTGTTTTTACTGAATCTCCCAAAATCAAAGCGCATATGGAGGATAACAAAGGTACAGCTAAAATAGAAAGTAAGCTTACTAGATTATTTAACATATCAGTCCAGCGCCCTGTATTAATTTTATGTATCGGGACCGACCGTTCAACCGGAGATTCTCTGGGGCCGCTTATTGGCACAAAACTAAACAGTTATAATCTGCCGCAACTTTATGTTCTAGGTACTTTAAAACATCCTGTACATGCAACAAACCTAAGGGAAAACATCCTGCATATCGAAAAATCTTTTGTAAATCCCTTCGTCATCGCTATTGATGCCTGTCTTGGTCGGCTTGACTCCGTAGGTTACATTACCCTGGCTCAAGGGCCGCTCAAACCAGGAACCGGTGTGCATAAAGAACTTCCGGCAATTGGCGAAGCTCATTTAACCGGGATTGTCAACGTCGGCGGCTTTATGGAATATTTAGTTTTGCAAAATACCAGACTTGGTGTCGTATGGGAAATGGCCGAGATCATCAGCAGAATAGTCGCCGTCTCCTATTTTCGGTCACGCTGTTAAAATAAGGCCGGATAAACTAGATTTTATCCCCAATTTGGGCCTTGTGAATTACCTCTCTTTCTTCGCTGCTTAAGTTATGTTTCGATTTCCCGGCAATTACCGGTTTGGCATATAATCTCGTTTCTTCACGGTTGTTAATAGAAGAAAGAACCAGGCCGTCGCCATCCTGATTCAGCATTGCGATGGAAAAACTCAATTCGCTGCCCATATCTTCAAAAGCGCTGTATCTAACCATTTCTATACAATTTACCGCAGAACGTGATTTCTTCTCTATTTTTTCTAAACGCGAGCTGCATTCAGAGATTTGGTTTTTTATTATTTGCATTGAGCCTATATACTCTTCAAGTAATAAATCAAGATCTTTTCCTGACAGGTAAGTTTTAAGAGAAATATGTTTTTCTTCATATTTTCTAATCTTTTTCCGTAAAACAGCAGTTACGGCCAAGAGAATTAATACTATTATAAATAGAATTGCCATACCTGCCCATACAATTGTCATAGTTTCCGGAAATATCACCGACTTTTTTCCTCCTTTAAAAAACATTGCTTCCTGGGTTCTTCTTACTGGATATAGCTGTATATTAATATTGCCTGGCAAGGCCTTTTACATTCCAAATCCCGCTTAGAGATCAAGAAACAAACTGAACTGCATTTGCCAGGAAGTATAATGGAACAGCTACAAAAATACCCGGTAATAAATTGGCCACTTTAATTTCTTTTATTTCCAGAATGTTTATGCCAATCGCCACAATTAATAAGCCGCCTGTTGCGCTCATCTCATTAATTACCGCTGGCGAAAGTCCCTGAAGCAAACCGGCAAGCAAGGAAATTCCTCCCTGATAGATCAGTACCGGGAGAGCGGAAAAAATTACTCCTATCCCCAGAGTAGATGTAAACACAACCGAGGAAATACCATCAAGCATAGCCTTGGCATAAAGAATAGAATTATTGCCGTGGAGTCCGCTTTCCAATGCTCCCATAATGGCCATTGCCCCTATACAATAAATCAGGCTGGAGGTAACAAACGCTTTGCTGAACTGCCCGTTCCCTTTCCCAATCGTAATCCTCTTTTCCAGCCATTTCCCTAAATTTTTTAACCTAAGTTCTATATCAATAAGTTCGCCAACTATACCTCCCAGCACAAGGCTACCGATAACAATCAGGGCATTCTCTGTCAGCAAGGCCATTTTACCGCCAATCAACAAGACTGCCAATCCAATACCCTGAGTAACAGTATGCCTCATTCTTTTCGGGAAAGCTTTCCCGAAAAGAAACCCTATCAGGCCTCCAATTATGATTGCACCTACGTTTACCAGTGTTCCTAACATAATGCTCCTTTCCGCATCTCTTGTTTCCAGACCCTTGACTTTGATGTCCATAATCTTTACTTAATTTTGCAGATGTCATCAATGTTCCATATGGAACATTGATGACATCTGCAAAATTAAGTAAAGATTATGGACATCAAAGTCAAGGG
>DATMXV010000004.1:0-4319 GCA_035561335.1 Desulfitobacteriaceae bacterium | reverse complement strand
TAAAGTAGGATGAGCATTTTCACGTAACTAAATAATTAAAACCTTTGATCGAAGACTTGCAAATACTAACCAATTCTTATAGGCAGACATTAAACTGTTTTATCGTTCAGTCCCACAATTTTGCATTTGTGTACGAATGAATCTCCGACGCTCTGCTTCTACCAAGTCTTTGAGGACTTTATAAAACGAAAGCTTTAATGGTCATATGGTGGGTTTGAGAGGACTCGAACCTCCGACCCCCGCGATGTCAACGCGGTACTCTAACCAGCTGAGCTACAAACCCAGGATGAAAAATGGTGCCGAAGACCGGAATCGAACCGGTACGGGATATAACTCCCGCGGGATTTTAAGTCCCGTGCGTCTGCCAGTTCCGCCACTTCGGCAGATTGATTGGAGGCGGCACCCAGGTTCGAACTGGGGATAAAGGTTTTGCAGACCTCTGCCTTACCACTTGGCTATGCCGCCATGAACTGGATAATGGAGCGGGTGACGAGATTCGAACTCGCGACTTTCACCTTGGCAAGGTGACACTCTACCACTGAGTTACACCCGCATAAAATGGTGCCTCAGGACGGAATCGAACCGCCGACACGAGGATTTTCAGTCCTCTGCTCTACCAACTGAGCTACCGAGGCATTCTAAAATGGCGACCCCGATCGGACTTGAACCGACGATCTCCTGCGTGACAGGCAGGCATGTTAACCACTACACCACGGGGCCTTGCTATATAGTTTTAAAAAAAAATTTGGTGGGCGATGACGGGATCGAACCGCCGACATCCTGCTTGTAAGGCAGGCGCTCTCCCAGCTGAGCTAATCACCCATTTCATTGACGAAGTTTAGTATACACAAAAAATCTGTCGCTGTCAAAGTTTTTTTATGGTTTTCAGGCCGGATTTTTAAAAAATTTAAAAAGTTATTTAAGCAAATCCTGGACGAACTTTGGTAATTTAAACACTGCTTTATGAATTTCCGGGCAATAGTATTTAGTATCCAAATCCGGCAGTTTAAATTCATCAATTTGTTCCGGGTCCCAACGTTTGGAACCCATTGTGAAACTCCATAAGCCACTGGGATAGGTAGGAATATTAGCGAGATAAAGCTTAGTCAGGGGAAAAATACTGGAAATATCTTTATATGCTTTGCTAATCAAATCATTATTAAAGAATGGTGACTCCGTTTGGGCTATCATTATCCCATCCTCTTTAAGAGCTATGTAAATTTGACGATAAAATTCCAAAGCAAATAACCCTTCAGCAGGACCTATCGGTTCAGTAGAATCAACCAAAATAACATCGTAAACGTTTTCTTTATTCTGGATATAAGCTATCCCGTCATCAATCAGGACTTCCACCTTGGGATTTCCTTTTAGAGCCGCTGCTATTTCCGGCAGCAGCTTTTTGGATACTTCTACTACCCGTGTGTCAATTTCTACCAGAGTTGTTTTTTTTACTTTTGGATGTTTAATAACCTCCCGGATGGCGCCGCCGTCACCCCCGCCAATAACTAAAACATTTTCAGGGTTTGGATGAGTGTTTAAAGCTACGTGGGAAATCATTTCATGGTAAACAAATTCATCCTTAACAGTTGTCATAACCATCCCATCCAGGACAAGCATCCGCCCAAATTGTTCAGTATCCAGAATAGCCAGATGCTGAAACTCCGTCTGCTCCTCATGTAAGGTTTTGCTGATTTTGCATGTAATCCCAACGCTGGGAGTCTGTTTCTCCGTGTACCATAATTCCATCTGATCACATCCTTGTAAATTCTTTATTTTATTTCTATCAATTTTAGTACCACAACGGTACCGCAGCAAAGGCACATCCGATTTTCTTAACCTTGTGCTCCGTGACAGCTATTTTAATCTCTGCCAGGTTCATCTTACGGGTGCTGAAAGCTTCCCGGATCATTTCTGTGATTATTGCTTTAGCTTCATCAGAAGTACACTTTCCTGAATATTCCATAATAACGCCGAAAGCATTCTCCGATAAACCCACTCCAACAGCTGCTGAAATCAAATCATCGGGAACATCGCTGACAATCGAACCATAGGCAGTAGGGACCAGTGAACCTTCGGGAATCTCCAATTCAGGATCAAATTCACACCCCGGCGGTAAAATTGAGCTCACTCTTAATAAATTTACATTGCCAATTTTTGCTTTTAATAAAGCATTATCGAAAGCCGTTAACCTGCTGTGACCTTCGGCACTAGCTGCGGTTAGAAAAAACTTTTTTGGTGTTGGTAACATTTTTTCATCTCCTCTAATTTATCCGTAAATTAAAAATACAAGCATTATTATAACAGAAAGACGCGGAAAACAAAGACATTATACCCGATTACCTCACTAAAATATAGCATTCCTTTAAAAACACCAAAATTTTAATAATACAAGAAAAAAAGGCACCTTGACCTTGAAGGAAAGTGCCACATTTCATTCTTAATTCTACCAATAAATATACATATTAAACTCAAAAAATGTTCAATCTCAGGTTAGCCGCGGTTAATCGCGGAAAGCTTCTTTTGTCTGGTAACTTCTTTGTAGCTGATTGACCGTGTATGCAGCGTATGCGACCATTGCTTGTCCTTGCAGTTTAAGAAACCCAAAAAAACAATCGGGATCCAGCTATAAAGAAAAACCGGGTATAATATTAAACCAAAATAAGCACGCCAAGGAAGCCTATCCAAAGCTAAAGCGGCAACAGGATAAACATATTGGATTGCTGACAAAATTTGCCAACCCGTCCATGGCATAACTAAAGCGAAAAGATGAGTATAATGCGGTTGCAGGGCAGTAACCATATTAGTAAGCATGAAAAAAGTTGCAATCATAACCAGGGCCGGTTGAAAAAGATGGACTGAGGCATCAATATAAGTCCATTTCCTCTCCTTTAGCCCTCTGAGCAACAACGGAAAAAAGTATCTGCCGGCTACATCTACCTGTCCTTGGGCCCAACGTTTTCTTTGCCGCCACGACTGGGCAAAGGTTAAAGATTTTTCATCATAAACAACTGTATCATGCGCCCAGGAAGTCTTGATTCCACAACTTAAAGCCTTCATGCTGAATTCTAAATCCTCAGTCAAGGAAGTAGCTCCCCAACCGAATTGTTTTAAGACATCTGTTGAAATACACATGCCAGTCCCGCCCAGCACATTGGATAAACCAATATTATAACGGGCTAATTGTAAAAGCCTGTTAGTTATCCAGAAAGCAATCGAAAATGTCGTAGTAACCCATGTGTCAAACGGATTCTTGGAATCCAGATAACACTGGACAATTTTTTCTCCCTGGCAAAGCTTGCTGTTCATTTCAAACAAGAAATTATCCTTAACCAGATTATCCGCATCAAAGATTACAATCGCATCATATTGACGCTCCATCTTAAATAAACGATGGAACATCCATTCCAAGGCAAATCCTTTGCCTCTCTTTATGCTGTTAAACCGCTGATGAACAGAAGCCCCGGCGTTACGCGCAATTAAAGCTGTTTTATCTGTACAGTTATCTGCCACCACAAAAACATCATATAATTCTCTGGGATAATCTATTTGGAACAGATTATCAATTAACGGTTCTATAACTTTTTCTTCATTATGTGCTGCCACAACGATGGCAAATGTTTTCTCAGGAACCAATACTTTAGTTTCCTTTTTTCTATAAAGGCCAAACATGGAAAGAATAAAATAATAGAAGGTAAAAAATATAATAATTACTTGTACAGGTATCATAATTCCATTGAATATTTGAGTACCTAATATCCCAGTAATAGATTCAAGCATTTCAAACCTCCCCTGAACGATAAAATATTACCACAACTTTTTTTCAGGTGCAAGCAATTATTGCTATATTTAGATAGTATAAGAAAAGGTACTCTACCGGCGCCAAAAAAATCTTAACATAATGAACAAAATAAGAGAAGAAAGGAATAACAGAAAGGCGAAACTGGTTTTTATCCCAAAACCAATGGACGACCAATACGCCTGGCCGATTTTTCCACCAGATACATAAGGAATAAATAACTGATAAACCCGGGCAAGTCCCTGAGCGATTATGACAAAAAGAGCCAAACCAAAGATTATTGTTATTATTCCCAGAACGCCAACAGGTGTCCTCTGCTGCCAATATCTTAGTATTTTCTTTTTGAGCCAATATAATTCTATAACAATCTCTCTTAAAATTCTTCTCCACATAATCTCACCCCAGATTATTATTATGAGACTGCATTTAGGCAAAGACTTAAAATAAGAAATTGTTAAGTGAATTTATAGTTTAAAATCAAAGTTGGATACTATATTTTCCAGGTTGCTGATATTTCGGGGTG
>DATMXV010000003.1:0-4578 GCA_035561335.1 Desulfitobacteriaceae bacterium | reverse complement strand
TCTTATTATCTTTGTAGTTGCTCTTTTGCCCTTACTATTACTAACGGTCTTAAACAACGTTTTTAATGCTGTTAGATTTAATATTTTTCCGGGAGAGCATTTTATTATCTTTAATGGGCTCATGGGAATATTCATTATTGTTTTAACGGTACTGTCCACTGTTGCCGTCAAAAAAATCGGGCAGTACGTGGAAAAGGAATACGAGGCTAAGAGAGCGGAGGAAAACTTAAAACAAATTAAACAATTGATTGATTCTTCCAGAAAGCAGAGACATGATTTCCACCACCAGCTGCAGACCATTTACGGGCTGCTGGAAGGGGGCTCCTATGAGAGGGCGCGGGATTATATCAACAGGGTGTTCGGCGACATATCCAAAACCGGGGAACTGATAAAAATTGACAATTTTATCATTAGCGCCCTTCTCAACACAAAAATGGGCTTGGCCGAAGCCAGAAACATAGAGATGGAAATAGCCGTTGAATGCAGCCTCAGAGAAATGCCCTTAACCCCTAATGAAGCAAGCTCCTTGCTCGGAAACCTGATTGATAACGCTCTGGAAGCTGTGGTAGATAATGCAGGTGAATGCAGGCTGGTTAAAATAAAAATGACCCGTGAATATGGGGCATACGTAATTATCATCGGCAATACAGGGGAACCGATCGTTCCCGAAATCAGAGAAACTATATTCAAACCCGATTTTACTACCAAAAAAGATCACTCCGGTTTGGGCCTGGCAATTGTTAAAGATATCGTAACCAGACACCGGGGAAACATCGAAATAAGCAGCGACCTTGGAGAAACAACTTTTACCGTTACCATACCCCTGAAAAAAGAGGTGAGGTTAAATGAATATAAACCAATTGGCCGGAGGAACCGCAAACTACCTGTCTAAGGAGCTGGCGCTGGATATTAGTAAAACCGATACTTTGCGCTTTGGCCTGGAAATTATTTTTGCCGCTCTCATCAAAGGGATTATTCTGATCAGTCTGGCCTACTTCCTTGGCATCCTGCCTGAAGTGACATTTGCCATGGCTTGCGGAGCTATTTACCGGCTCTTAAGCGGCGGAGCCCACTGCAAAGGGTACTGGAGATGCCTTACCCTTGGACTTTTGAGTTATCTTGGAGCCGGAAAACTGGGAATATATCTGGCATATTACTTATCAACCGATTCACAGGTATATTTACTGCTGGCCGGATACTTACTATCCTCACTCTGCGTTATAGTCTGGGCGCCGGGGGAGGCGCCTTTAAAGATTACAAATATTTCCAAAAGGATCATGTTTAAAATTCTTTCTTTGCTCTATCTTGGCTTATGGTTAGGGGCCAGTATAATTGTTGTTCGCTATGCCAACTCACCTATTGCCCTTGCCGGTCTTATTGCTGTTATTATCCAGACAATCACTATTTCTCCGCCAGGCTGCAAAATGATTCACCAATTAGACAACCTTTTGGCAGGATTATTTAATTAATGAAATAGGAGTGAATCGAATCCGGCTGCCGACAACCGCTACCAACCAGCAAATACTGTAGGGTCATTTTTCGACCCAAATCCATCAACAAACTTCGTAAGCATTGAAAAGGAGGAATTGGCTGGCTATAGCTATAGCTTTGCTGTTCTTATTGCTTGCCCCCGGATTTCACGGGGTTTTTTTGTCCCTTATTAAGCTGTCTTAAAAAAATTATTTAAGGAAAGGAGGTTCCGGCCAATGCTGCAGACCATTAAAAAACTAATGTTTACTCCTGTCGTTATGGCTGCTCTTTTTGTAGCCGCCATCAGTATCAAGCCAGCTTGTTTCTTTTGGTTTTACCAACCCGCTCCTCCCGTAAAATCTGAGTAAGAACGGGGGATTTGGCATGAAAATAACTGTCTTGATTGCTGAAGATGATCCGGACATGCGTCATGTGATCAAAAAAGTAGTTGAAGAAGTCGAAGGCGTAAAAGTCCTTGGCGAAGCAGGGGATGGGCTGGAGGCAATAAAGCTGTTCAAAGAATTATCGCCTCAAGTGGTTTTTGTAGATATCGATCTTCCGGTGGAGAACGGTGTTGAACTGGCCCGGGAAATATTCGATATCAACCCCTGGACCGTTATTGTATTCGTCACAGCTATCAGCAAATACAGAGAAGAAGCCTTTGCTGTCTACGCCTTTGACTACCTCGTGAAGCCTTTTAAAATGAACCGCCTCCGGCAGACAATGGATAGAATCAAATCGACGCTGTCCGGAAAGATTGCCGGCAGGCAAATACCTTACTTAAAAAAACTGAATGAGAATGTAACCAGGAAACAATTTTTTAGAAATGAGAACAAATTTGTTTATCTGAACCTTGATGACATCATCTACGTCACCAAGGAAGGCCGCAAATCCAAGATCTATTTCATCGGCGGCCAACTTGAAACAAACGACAAACTCTCTGTTCTTGAAATGCAATTGGCGGGATATCCGTTCTTCAGAAGCCATAGCGGGTTCATTGTAAATTTAAAAATGGTCAAGGAACTTATTCCAACCGGTAGAAGCAGCTATGAACTGGTGATGGAGAATACAAAGAAAAGGCCTTTAATAACAGTTGAAAAATTTAAGGAACTTGAACAATTGACAACGGTCAAAGTTCCAAAGAGCAGTTAAAGGGTTTTAAGTGAACCCTTCTTTTTTTTTGCCCATACAGCTCAAGACAGGATTTTGAAGAAGGCAGACCCGATATTGTTCATTTCAAATTAGTGTAAATACAGACAAGATTCTGTAAGATTTAGACATGATTTTGGCAATTTTAGACAATATGAATAGACAACCGACTTTATTATTGCTAATTTATATTCAAGCATTAGGAAAAATTTTCTGGGGGAGGGGTGAAGCCAAATCTGTTCTTCGTTGCTAGTGACGAGGCTTTGAATGGATCAGATTTACATACTCCGTACAGACTTCTGCGGATGTTAATAAGATTCGCTCATATGCTGGTATTTGTAGTTAGTATTATACAGGAAAGGAAAATCTATTATGTTGTATTTTTTTGGTAAGAGAGTTCTTGTCGTGGTGTTATCCCTAACTTTTGCCTTAAGCATGATGATTTGCTATCAATCACTTCAGGTCCGGGCCGACACAATGGAGGATCCGGCGAACAAATTAAAGGGGGCCGATTCCCCAATCTTACAAGAAAATATAGGTTGGGGAGTGTGGATTATTGATTTCTTGACCAGGCAATCTGAGCAAGTACAAGGGATGGCCAGTGTTGAAATAAACACTGATGGTAATACCGAACAGCTAAAACAAGAATTACAGCCATTAGAACCTGGAGTTTTTGGCGCAGAAGTTACCCTTGATAAAGAGATAAATGGTATTCAAATTCACGCCAGTTCTTCAAGTAAAGTAATTACTTCAACTGATTAAGTAAATAAAAACGTTTAAAGAGTTACTGAGCCACAAGTAGTATAAAGACAAAATATTAAGGAGGGTTTAAATTGCAAAAGCTTAAAATGAGGTTAGTTATACTTTCGATACTGGTTGTACTAATCATGTTGCCGGCTATGCCTGTTCAAGCTGCGGAGAATCCTATTGGCGATCTGTTAAATTCAGTAAATCAATTAGTTGGCAGTACTGAGGTTCAGGCTCAGACCCAAGCGGCAATTGTGCTTAAAGATGGCACAGCTGTAAAAGCCGAGGCAGGTACTGTTCAAAACAGCAGTGGACTTACAGGACTGGTCAGTTCGATAACCGGAGGCAGCACTGCAGCAAATGCCAGTGTAACCTACAAAAACTATGCGGCCAGTTCTTCTGTAAATGCTGATTGGGGTTTAGCTTCAACAACGCGGGCTATTGGCGGCCTTTTATCTGGTTTAGGTGGACTCTTGGGCGGTGAATAAATCCTAATTAATAACGATAAGGAGTGAACAATTAATGAAAAGAAAATATTTGATTTTCTTATTAGCACTTAGCCTTGCTTTATTGATGAACGCAAGTGTTGTTTTAGCAGCGGACAACCCTATCGGCGACCTGCTGAATTCGGTTAATGAGCTGGTTGGCTCACAGGAAATCTCTTCCGGCAGCGCTGTTACAGCTACTTTACCAAATGGGGATCAATTAGGAGCTTCAGCTATTTATAATAATAAACAAACTGGATTGAATGCTTTAATCGGTGGTTTATTGGGTGGGAGTTATTCTACATCTGCCGAGCTGTCTGGTCCTGATAATTTATCAGCTAAAGCTTCAACAAATGGTGACTATGGTTTAGCTTCTTCAGTTAAAGGTTTAGGAGCTGGTTTAGGCGGGCTTTTAAGTGGCTTGCTTAGTCAGTAAATTTAAAGTTTAAGATATAAAAACTTCATATGTCTACTTGTACTATTGTCTACTTGTGGCTCAGTTGTTATATAGGGGGTGTATTCAGTTAGAGACACCCCCCATTTCTACTGAGACATTTTGATAGAGTAAGAATAGCCTGATTTTAAGGGTTTTTGGGGCATTTTGCCCCTTTTTATTTTTGATATTCAGGTTTCCGCGGACAAGGGGAGGCAGAAAAAAACGGTTCCCCGGGGGGACATAAAAACCGCGAAAATAGGTGCGGCGTAGGGTGTCAGGGATAAAATAATA
>DATMXV010000002.1:0-4863 GCA_035561335.1 Desulfitobacteriaceae bacterium | reverse complement strand
ATATTAATGTGACAATACCCTTGACATGCATTATAATTTCCCTATGATAATTTATGCTGAAAGATATTTGAACTGGAGGTATTAAATATGCAGATAAAAGCAACCAACAAGTACAGTTTAATTTGTCTGCTCTTATGCCTTTTGTTTTTAACAAGTTATATAATTGTTTTAAATACCAACAGCATTATCTCCCTGAATTTTAATATCTTTGATATTTTCTCCGGTAATGGTGGAAGCGAACACGCATCAATGAACGATAGTACAAATGCCGGACATGATGATTATATGGCCGTAGTCAATACTGCCTGGGAATCTTCCAGGTTTTCAATCCAACAATTACATTTACCGGGTACCAAAACCAGTTTCAGAACTTTAGCAGCAATTATCTCCGTTCAGACGGCATGTTTAATATATTATACAAGACTTTCGGATAGAATCTGTACACAGTTCAACTCCATCGGCATAACAATTTTTCTCCATAAAAGGACGGAATGAAATGAGACGAATGGCCTCATAAATCCTATTCACGACATTTCATCCATCTGACGCCTCATCAATGGCATGAAGCGTGCATGATGGTGTCTAAATTGGAGGAATTATTTATGAACTCAAAAAGTGTCTTTTTTGTGACTGTTTTAGTAACAGTTGCTTTGCTGTTGCTTTCAATTTTTGGGATAAAAGCCGGTAATTTTGAGCTTAAAGGCGCAGATCAAATGCGTTATGGCATAGATATTCGGGGCGGAGTTGACGCCACATACGAGCCCAAGGACTTGGGACGGACACCAACGGAAAGTGAACTTGAATCCGCAAAAGCAATCATTGAAACGCGCATGGACGCCAAAAATATCACTGATCGTGATGTTACAATAGACAAGACGAATGGCAGCGTTATTGTAAGATTCCCCTGGAAATCTGATGAAGCAGATTTTAATCCGCAAAAGGCTGTTACCGAGCTTGGTGAGACGGCCAAACTAACTTTTAGAGATCCTGAGGGCAAAATTGTTTTAGAAGGTACCGATATAAAAAAGAGTTCAGCCCAAATTGACCCGAGTACTGCGCAGCCGGTTGTTGCACTTGAATTGTCTAATGAGGGCGCTAAGAAATTCTCTGCGGCAACCGCTAGGCTAATTGGGCAGATAATTTCCATTTATATGGATGAAACCCAGATTTCTTGGCCAATTGTAGAACATCAGATTACCGGCAGCGCTGCACAGATAACGAACATGCAGAGCCTAGAAGAGGCAAAGGCCTTATCGGACAAAATTAATTCCGGTGCTTTACCGTTTTCTCTGGTAGTAAAAAATTGCAACATTATAAGCCCGACATTAGGCAGCAATGCCCTTACCGTTATGGTTCTGGCTGGCAAGATTGCCTTTATCTTGGTTTGTTTATTCATGCTTTTTTATTATCGTCTGCCTGGGTTGGTTGCATGTATCGCTTTGACACTGCAGGTAGTCGGTCAGTTATTGGCGTTATCCGTACCTCAGTTTACATTAACCCTGCCTGGCATTGCCGGTATTATTCTATCCATTGGTATGGGTGTAGATGCAAACGTTATTATATCTGAACGAATCAAAGAAGAGATTAACACCGGGAAGTCATTATCTAGGGCTATTAATGCAGGCTTTGACAGGGCCTTCTCCTCCGTATTTGATGGCAATATCACAGTCATCATCGTGGCCATCATCCTGATTATTTTTGGTTCCGGTTCCATGCTGTCTTTCGGTTATACACTTATATGCGGCGTTATCATGAACTTCGTTGCCGGGATCACGGCATCGCGCCTCATGATACGTTCACTCAGCAACTATAAGGTATTCCGTAACCCTCAATACTTCGGTGCAAGGAGGGCAGCATAATGATCCAATTTTATAAACACAGATATATATATTTTATAATTTCGATTTGTCTTATTTTAGCTGGTGTTATTGCCGCTTTCGCAAATGGGATTCAGCTTGATATCCAGTTTAAGGGAGGCACAATACTCAAGTATTCCTATTCCGACACCATTGATGCAGAGAAAGCAGAAAAAGTTGTTGAGCAAACAGTAGGTAAAATAACGAATTGCCAACTGCAGTCCAATATGGCCACGACTGAACAAAAGCTTATTGTCAGCCTGGCAAGCAATGAGGCACTTACCTCACAAGAGCAGGAGGCTATAACGACTGCACTAGTCAAGGAATATCCGAACGCAAAATTCGCCTTATCAGAGTCGTTGACCGTTGAACCGTTTATCGGCAAGCGCTTTTTCACAAATGGGATGATAGCAATCACTCTTTCCTTTCTGCTAATTCTAGTGTATGTCGGCTACCGCTTTAAAAACATTGGAGGTTTTTCCGCGGGTGCTATGGCCATCGTTGCACTTTTTCACGATGCATTTATCGTTACCGCAGCTTTTATAATCTTTAAGATTCCGCTCAACGATTCTTTTATTGCGGCAATCCTTACCATCATAGGTTTCTCCATCAATGATACGATTGTTATTTACGACCGTATCAGGGAAAATGAACGTCTTATTGGCAAAAAGGTTTCTCCAGAGGAACTGGTTGATACAAGTATCAACCAATCAATGTCTCGTTCAATTAATACAAATATTGCCGTATTTTTGAGTATTACGATTGTATATATCTTTGCCCAAATCTATGATATTGGATCAATACGGGCGTTTGTACTGCCGATGATGTTTGGGACAATTTCAGGGTGCTACTCCACAATCTGCATTGCAGGCCCATTGTGGACTATGTGGCAGAATTATAAGAAAAAAGCAAAAAGTGCTGTCAAACCCTCGAATGCGTAAATAAACACCCCCGGTGCGGAATCTCTCAAGGTTCGTAAAATGATGGTTGAATTACTGATTGCTCTAAAAAGATATTGTATTGTGGTCAAATTGCAGGAGGTATTATTTTGGGGAAAATATTGTTGCAAAATGGTCTTGTTATCACAATGTCTGCAAAAGAACCTGAGGTTAGTAAAAGAGATATTCTCATCGACGGAAGTATTATATCTCAAATAGGGGAACCCCTCTCAGCAGATAGCGTTGACAAGATAATAGATGCTTCCGGCAAAGTAGTTATGCCGGGATTTGTTAATTGCCATAATCATGCTGCTATGACTTTGTTCAGAGGTTATTGTGATGATTTAAGATTGATGGAATGGTTAAGTGCTAAAATATGGCCGGCAGAAGAAAAGTTAACCGATGAAGATGTGTATTGGGGAACGATGTTAGCTTCAGTAGAGATGATAAAGTCGGGAACAACAACTTTTGCCGATATGTATTTTCATATGGATCATGTTGCTTTGGCTGTCAAAGATTCCGGAATGCGGGCATCATTATGCCGGGCCTTACTATTTCATGATGATGAGGCTCAACAAAGGATAAATGATACTTATGATCTTTTTACTAACTGGCAAGGATCCGCTGAGGGCAGAATCACGACAATGGTAGGACCTCATGCTCCTTATACATGCCCGCCGGAAAAGATGAAACTGGTCTTGGACTTAGCCCGAGAGTTAAAAAGCGGAATCCATATCCATCTGGCAGAGACCACTGAAGAAGTTGATCAGATATTTAATATCTATGGTAAATCCCCGACCAAATATTTGGCTGATTTGGGCGTTTTTGAAGGAACCCAGGTTCTGCTGGCTCATTCCGTCAATCTTTCACGTGACGATTTCTTCTTATTGCGAAATCTTCAAGGGGGGATATCGCATAACCCGGTAAGTAATCAAAAATTAGGCTGTGGTATTGCACCTGTTAAAGAACTATGGGACATGGGGATTACTGTTGCCCTAGGAACTGATGGAGCCGGCAGTGCGAGTACTTTAGACATGTTCGAAGAGATTAAAGCTGCTGCCTGGATGCAAAAAAATAAATATTATGATCCAAAGGTTGTTAATGCTTATCAAATATTGCATATGGCGACGGTAGAAGGGGCAAAAGCCCTGGGAATGAAAGATGAAATTGGATCGCTTGAGGTAGGTAAGAAAGCAGATATTATCTTAGTGGATATTGAGAAACCACATTTATATCCTCACAATGATATCTGCGCCCTTTTGGCTTATTCAGCACAAGGCTCTGATGTTGACACTTCAATTATTAACGGCAATATTGTGATGGAGAACAGAAAATTAACGCTTATTGATGAAAAAGAAGTACTAAATCATGCTGAAAACTGTGCCAGGCGAATTACAGGCAGATAAAATTAAGCACATATTTATTTCTAAAATTTTGATTTTTGGAATCCGAAGAGATTTTAAGCTTAATTATTCTGCGGACACAAAAACCGCCCGTCAAGATCGGCCATCTTCGGCCTTGGCGGACGGTTCATTATGCAACTTGACGTCCATGTTGCGGATCTAAATTAATTCAACAGACCTGGACCAGTGTAGTTAACATAGAATTTTAACTTTTTTCGTATGGTTATTGCGAATTGTTTAGTGTTTTTCGGGAAGAAACATTATAAAAATCCGACTTTCTGCCGACATTTTTGTTATATGCAATAATATTAAAGTGTCCGAGAGTATCATCCGGAACATTCCAAATATATTCTGCAACATTCTTGTTAGTGTCGACTTCTTCAATTAATTTTTGCATTTTAGATGTCTCTGTACCAGCAGGTGTAACAAACAGATCTACATATTGGCAATTACCTTCTAATGTAATAGTGATTTTTACTTGCTTATCAAGCATATACCAATTTGCGTTTTTCTTAATTGGTTTGCCATCCATTGTTTTAAATGTTATATCTTTTATTATTGGAGCTTGGTCTTTAAGTACGTCCTCATACATTTTCTTATAATCTGTATTTTCTATTTTGGAATTATTTTGATTTGAGCAAGCAGTAAAAGTTGTCAAAGTAGTTA
>DATMXV010000001.1:0-2227 GCA_035561335.1 Desulfitobacteriaceae bacterium | reverse complement strand
TATTAAACTACAATATGTGGTTTTATAGAGGAGGACCTAAATGAAAAGAATTCACCGAATGTCAGATTCAGAAAAACAGATTATGGAGTTTATATGGGCAGCCGGCCGCCCTATTACGACGAGAGAGATCATTGCAAATTTACCGGAAAAGACATGGAAGCAAAGCACAGTCGTTACGTTTTTGGCCCGTTTAATGGAAAAAGGTGTCATTAAGGCAACAAGAATAAGCAAGGCAAATTATTACGAACCGTGTATAACGGAACAGGAATACCGAAATTTTGAAACCAAGCAGTTTATTGCCGACGTTCACAAAGGTTCGGTATTGGGATTTATAAGTACTCTATGTGATAATGGCGACTTGACGAAAAAAGACATTGAAAAACTTATGAAACGCCTAAAGAAGTAGGTGAGTGTATGTTCGACTTTTACAATCAGTTATTGATCATGTCGGTTGTAGCTGGAGGGCTATACCTTCTTCTGAAGTTTTTAAGCGTGGTGACATTAAGATATTTTACCGCAGCCTGGCATTATTTCTCCTACTTGTTTCTGAGCACATTTTTCCTAATTCCTTATTATGCCTTGTTATCCAGGTTTGATTTGCAGCTCATCCCACAAGTTGATGAATTGGTATCACTTTCCCAGACTGTCTTAAATCCACTTTCTCCTATTAACGATGCTGCCGAGAAGATTCCAGCAATACCTGGAAAGAGCTACACAGCCTATTTTTACCTTGAATTGCTCCCCTATCTTTTAATGGCCGGGACAGTGATCTTCACAGTGATTATTATTGTTCAGAATTATAGGCTGAATCGGCGTATTTTCAGAGTGTGCCGGTTAGCGGATGATAAAGAGATTTTGGAGACCTTTTCAAAGTGCAAACAAGAATTAGGGATAGAAAAAGAGATACCGGTATACATTTCTGCTTATATAACCACGCCTTTTCTAAGCGGTATCCTTAAACCCCATATTGTATTGTCGAACATTGAATTACAAGCAGAAGAATTACGCTATGTTTTTCTTCATGAACTAACCCACTGGAAGAACCATGACGCATGGCTAAAATCCTTAATGCTCTTAATCAATGTCATCCATTGGTTCAACCCTTTGGCTTACCTGGTCAGACGTGATATTGACCGCTTTTGTGAGGCGTTCTGTGACGAAAGCGTTACCCGTTTAATGAATCAGGAGGAGAGGAGGCGATATTGCGAATTAATTTTAAGCGTACTCTGGCATATTGCAGAGCGAAATAACATATGTTCCGCTTTTAGTGACAAGCGGGACATCGAAAGGAGGATTTTTATGATTATGAAAGCTGAAAAGATTAAAAAATGGGTTCGCATGTTTGCAGCCGTAATGACACTGGCGCTTGCGGTGACGGGGACAGCCGCGGCCTATGCTGCAACGGCTGGAGACGCGGAAGGTATACTGAATTCCTCAGCGCCGATAAGCGCAAATGCTTCAAGTGGCGCAAACGCGGGCACCTTAATGGAAGAAGCGGATGGATTAACCCCTGCACAATCGGAGGTATTACCAGAATCAGAGGTCTATTCGATTTCTAAAGATAATGTTCCTATGGGAACGGTTTATTGGGCTGATACAACAATTCCCTACCATACCGAGATGAGATTTATCTCGTCAGCACCCGGCGGTTATTTCGTAATAGGAAGCGGGATTACAGCAACGTTCAAGTTTAGCATAAAAGGCGGTAGCAGTGAAAACATCCGGGTCGCTTTTAAAGATAGGAGCGGCAACACAACTGTTTTATTTGAAGGTTCAGCCAGCTCGAAAACTGTATATTATACACCATCTCAAGATACCGAGGGTAATTTTTATGTTTGGAATAAGGGAGTTGCTAATATTACCCTTACGAATATATCTTTGAGTTATTAAGCTTATTTAAAACTGTCACATGAAGCCAGTTATGCTTAGAGGAAAAAGGAAAACCAAATGAGAGTAGAGCCACTAAAAATAGAAAAACCTCCTTTAATTTATCCTTAATATAGTAGAGATAAAGTTCTTTACAAGGGCCTTAAAAACGCATTTGCAATAACGCCAGCAGAATACCAAGCAACTGAATAGGAATTTTCAAATCAAGTAGGAGGGGGCTTTGTCGCCCCCGACCTCTCACACCACCGTGCGTACGGTTCCGTACACGGCGGTTCAATAGCTTAAGTGCAGTGCCTCGTATCTTTTGGCTATATCTTCATAGCCCAGGAATTCGAGGTAT